>NZ_JBMCZA010000156.1:56216-61051 GCF_048654705.1 Nocardioides sp. CPCC 206348 | reverse complement strand
GCCACGCTGCCCGGGCTCGACGTACAGGTCCTCGAGGTAGATGCCCGGGACGCCGGTCCACGTCGAGTAGGTGCGGAACCACAGCGCGATCCCGACCACCCGACCGTCCGCCTCGGCCACCAGTACCGACGCCACCGGGTCCGGGCCGAACAGCCAGGTGTGCAGGTACTCCTCGGTCGTCGCGACCGCGTCGGGCTCGCGCTCGTAGGCCGCGAGCTCGCGGATCAGGCGCAGGATGTCGGGGACGTCTGCGGGCCTGGCTTCACGGATGCCGTCGGGGAGGTGCATCCCCACGATCGTACGGTGCGTCATTCCTGTTCGAGACGGCCTTCGACCGCGTCGGCATCCGAGTCCGCTCCCTCGTCGCGAAGCGCGTCGGCCAGCCGGTAGCCGAGCTGGTACCACCGGTTGGAGTCCGGCTCCAGCTGATCCCACAAGCCGCGGAGGTCCTCGGCGGGCACGTCCGCACCGGCGTCGAGGCGCAGCAGCACTGCACCTGCCGCCGCACCCGGTTCGCCCACGGCCAGGAAGCCCGCCTGCGCTTCCGCCGCCAACTGCAGGGCGTCCCCGTGCCGCCCGGCGCCCAAGGCGATCTCGGCTCGCTGGACCGAGATCCCCGCGCGATGGAAGCGCGCTCCGGGGTCCGCCGGGTCCAGGTCGTTGATGCCCGAGGTGGCAGCGTCGAGCAGTGCGGCGGCCCTCTCAGGGTCCTCACCGACGATGGCCGCACCCGCAGCACACCTCCAGAAGCGCACCGCGTCGAGCGGCCACCCGGCATCGCTGGCCAAGCCGGCACCGGCGCTCCAACTGCTCACGGCCTCGGTCCAGCGCTCCAGGTTCTCCAGGAAGTTCGCCTCCTGGTCGAGGAGATGCAGGTGCCATCCCGGTTCTCCGTGGTCGACGGCAAACGGCAACAACAGTCGCACCCTGTCCAGCGCGTTGTCCCAGTCGCCGAGGACTTCGTTCGCGCGCACGAGTACGTCGAGCAAGCGCGCCCGGGGGTGGCTGCGATCGGCGTCATCCAGGACACCGATGGCCTCCTCGGCTGCGTGGGCGGCCGACTCGGCATCACCCACCCGGAGGTACGCCTCCGCCAGGTCTGCCTGGAGACCGGGGTTCATCTGGTCCACCGTCGACAACAGCGCGACGGCCTCGATGAGGTCGTCGACCGCGCTGGCCGCCGCCCCCATCGCCAGATGTGCCCGCCCACGCTGCCACAACGGCATGATCCGCGCCGGGCCGTCGTCGACTGCGTCCACCACGGCTGAGTAACGGTCGACCGCCTCTTCGTACTTCTCGAGCTCGACAGCGATGTCCCCCGAAAGGAACAGGTGCGCGAGCCGGGAATCACCGCTCAGCTCTTCGTCGACCACGCCCCTCAGCACGGCGTCGGCGTCCTCGGCACGATCCGACAGGAGGAACAGGCGCGCGAGTCGCGTCCCCCAGACCGCCCGATGTGCCACGTCGTTCTCGATGAGGTTTCGCAGCGGCGCCTCGCCGGTGATGAGTGCTTCCTCGATCTCGCCCCGTTCCGCCAGGACGCTCGAGATCCGTGCCCGCGTTCGCGCGGAGCGATGATCATCACCCACCTCGTCGTACTGCACGAGGACTGCACGGAACTGCTCGAGGGCGGCGTCGAAGTCGTCCGCCACCCACGACTGCAAGGCACGTCCCTCCGCGAGCCGGGCGCTCTCCACAGGAGTACGGCGCCCCGCCGACACCCCTGCATCCCAGGCGTCCCAGGCCGCGCCGGCCCGCTCGAACGCGCGGTCCCACCACGCCGCATCGGCCGCATCCAGGAGTTCGTCGATCGGCAGTTCCGAGAGATCCACTGGCGCTGGACCGTCAGCGGGCGCCTCGGTACCGCGGGCTTCCTGCTGCTCCCGGATGCGCTCCCGAGCGCTGTGGGCACGGGCGGCGGTCTGGGACAGCGGGAGGTAGTCGATCCACGGCTCGCGTGTCAGCACACGTTGCACGCGGGCGCCTCGACTGGTCGTGCCATTGCGCTCGTCGAAGCGAGCACCCAGTTCTGTGGCAAGGGCAGCCAGCTCGGCTGCCGCATGACCGACGGGAACCCTCCCCTCGCGGGTGCGCACCGTCAGCCCGCTGTCGATCGCTTCGATCCGGGTCAGCGCGTGAGCCGCGGCAGCCGCAAACTCCATCCGGGCATGCGGAGAGTCGGCATCGTCGATCAGCGGCAGGTGCGCATCGACGATCTCCAGGGCCCGGACCTCGTTGCCGGTGCACGCGCAGAACCGCACGTGCTGGGAGATCATCTCGAGCTCGGCAGCACGGCCGCGGTGGCGCCGGTAGCTGGCCCGGTGCGCCTGCGCGGCGTCCTCGAGGAGCCCCTCGGCCACCATCGCCTCGAGCGCGGTGGCCTGCATCTCCTGCGGTTGCTCGGAGCATGTGACCGTGCCGGCGAGTACCGGCCGCGCGAGCGCCACCGCTTCGGCGTACCGACCGCGTTGGGTGAGGTATTCGACCTGATGGCTCGGGCAACAGCCGAGGCAGTCCGACAGGTCGTCTCGCGGCGCAGCCAGCCACAACCGCAACTGCTCGGCAGCTTCCTCCTCGTCCCCCACGTGCCGGGCGACCAGGTGCCGGGACATGTGGACCGCGTGCATGGACTGCCCGGCCTGCCGGTACCGACGCTCCATGTCATCGAGGGTCGAGCGGGCCATCTCCAACGACAGCTCCGGGAAGCGGATCAGGGTCGACGGGACGAACTTGAAGGCCCACAGCAACATCAAGCGGTGGTGTCCGAAACGCGCCGGATCCTTGTCCCACTCGGCGAGGCACCAGGCGAAGGGGATCGGCATCTTCCGCCGCTCGCCACCCATCGTGTAGGCGTGGGCCAACAGGACGCGTGCCTCGAAGGCGACATCGAGGTCCACGCCGTCGGCTCGTTGCGCGACGGCTTCGAGCGCCCGGTTCCGCCCCTTGCCGTAAGGCAGGGTCTCGGCGCGCGCCAACGCGTCCTGGAGGTCCTCGGTCATGAGTCCGTGCCCTTCTCTCGGGGAACTGCCTGCTCCAGCAAGCCAAGGAAGGAGCGGTTCATCAACGCGGAATCGGCCGGCCGGATCGGGTGGTTGCCCTGCATGAGGGCCTGTCCGTACAGCCCCTCGACCGTCAGTCGGGTCACTGTCGGGTCTTCGATCGTCGTGAGCCGACGCACGAGCGGGCTGCGATGGTTCAGGACCAGCTGAGGCAGGGTCTCCTGCTCAGGACCCTCGTCGAGGGCGTCGAGCACTCCGGCCCACAGGCCGTCCGCCTGATCGCGAGTACGGCGCAACTCCGCGCCGAAAGCCGCGTCACTGTCGACGAGGAAGAGTGCAGGAAGGCTGGCCGGCTCGAAGGACCGCACCACCACTTCGCACCCCACCGGCTCCATGGCTTCCTGCGCGAGCACCACGAACTGGCGGATGCCGCGCTCGGTCGCGGGATCGAGCGCCTCGAACCTGGTGGCGAGTTCGGACGGTTCGAACGCGGAGACCTCCGCGTCCTCGATCACCTGCGGCAGTCGCTCCACGATGTCGGTGGCGTAGGTGTAGCCACCGTTCAACACCGTCACGTCCTGCGCCGCAGCCACGGCGGCAAGGGCGCGGAACTCCTCGGTGCTCCGGACGTACCGGATCGCTCCGAATCGCTCTCGTAGGGCGGCGAGGGTCATCCGACCCTGGTTCGTCTCGAACCCGACCCAGCGATCGACCAGCCGCAGCATGTCGTCATCGTGCAGGGCCAGGGCCAGCACACCGAGGTAGTGGATGCCGAGGAAGCGCCGGAGCTTGTCCGGCTGGGTGGTGCTGAGCCGGATCATCCATGCCCGCAACTGTTCGGCGATGGCCTGGCGCGTGTCCTCGAGGAGGCCGTCGTCGAACAGCGCCTCCCGGTTGGCGGTGGGCCGCAGTTGGGTGGTGTTGACGACGCAGCGAACGAAGAACGCCCAGTCGGGCACGAGGCCCTCGGCATGCTCGGCGAGGAGCATCCACTTGAGGTAGACGCGATGCGTACCTCGCTCGGTCGGATTCGCCGCGAACGGGAGTACGACGGCCACCCCCTCCAGACCCGCTGCCGGCACCTGGATGTCGATCACGTCGAAGGGCGTGTAGCCGAGCACGTCCTGCGCGAAGCCGGCGATCGACGCTGCCCGTGCGCCGGCGCCCAGGGAGCGGTCCCAGGGCAGTTGCTTGCCGGCCACGACCTCGCCGTTGACGGTGATCTCGAAGGGCAGCATCGCGCCGAACAGCTCGACGAGGTCGCGCACGGTTGCCGGCGCGAACCAGTGGTCGGCGCCTCGCATCGGGACGAGGGTGACCGAGGTCCCGGTGCCGGCGCGGTCACTCGTGGGCTCTTGCGCGCAGGTGCCGTCAGCCGATCCGATCCAGAGCGTCGCCACCTCGCCCGAGGGCTGGGTCATCACCCGCACCTCGTCGGCAACCATGAAGGCGGACAGCAGGCCGATACCGAACTGTCCGAGGAATCCTTCTCGCTGGAAACCCCATTCGTCCCGCTTCGAACTCCGGCCGATCGTGGCCAGGAACTCGCCGACCTGGTCGAGCGCGAGGCCGATCCCGTTGTCGCTGATGGTCAGCGACGTGCCGTCCGTGTCGATCTCGATCCGGCCGACGACGTCCGGATCGATCGCCTGGCGCGCGCTGATGGCATCGACGGCGTTCTGCAGCAGTTCCCGGATGTACACACGCTCGCTCGTGTACAGGTGGTGGCTCAGCAGGTCGACGATGCCGCGCAGGTCGACCTGGAAGTTCGAACTCTCCCTCACGCGGCGTGACGCTACGTCATTCGTGGTCGAGCGTCTCCGGAAATACGGCCGC
>NZ_JBMCZA010000156.1:52770-56057 GCF_048654705.1 Nocardioides sp. CPCC 206348 | reverse complement strand
CCGGCCACCTCGGCGGCCACGATCGGCGGTTCGGCGCGCACGACCGGCATCTGCGAGACGGCGTACTCCTGCAGGATGGCCACGGCCTCGGCGATGGTCTCGTTCGGGTGCGTGTGCACCAGGGCAGGGAGTCCCCCGGTCTTGCCGTGCAGGATCTCGCCGACCGTCCGGGCCGGGGCGGGCTGGCCGGTGCTGAAGCCGTACTGCGCCAGCCAGTCGTCGTTGAAGACCTTGCTGAGGTAGCCGCGGCCCGAGTCGGGCAGCAGCACCACGATGATCGCGTCGGTCCTGCCCTCGGCGGCCAGCTCGTGCGCCAGCTGACGTGCGGCGAAGGCCGCCATGCCGGAGGAGCCTCCGACGAGCATCTGCTCCTCGCGGGCCAGTCGCCGGGTGAAGGCGAACGAGTCGGCGTCGGAGACCTCGATGACCCGGTCGGCGACGTCCCGGTCGTAGGTCTCGGGCCAGAAGTCCTCGCCGACGCCTTCGACCAGGTACGGGCGACCGGTGCCACCGGAGTAGACGGAACCGGCCGGGTCGGAGCCGACCACCTCGACCGCGGAGTTCTGCTCCTTGAGGTAGCGACCGACGCCGCTGATGGTGCCGCCGGTGCCCATGCCGGTGACGAAGTGCGTGATCCGTCCCTCGGTCTGGCGCCAGATCTCCGGGCCGGTCTCCTCGTAGTGGGAGCGCGGGTTGTGCGGGTTGGAGTACTGGTCGGGCTTCCAGGCGCCCGGCTGCGAGGCCAGTCGGTCGCTCACGTTGTAGTAGGAGTCGGGGTGCTCGGGGGCGACGGCCGTCGGGCACACGACGACCTCGGCGCCGTACGCCTTGAGCACGTTGCGCTTGTCCTCACTGACCTTGTCCGGGCACACGAAGATGCACTTGTAGCCCTTCTGCTGCGCGACCATCGCCAGGCCGACACCCGTGTTGCCCGACGTCGGCTCCACGATCGTGCCGCCCGGCTTGAGGGCACCGGACTCCTCGGCCGCCTCGATCATCCGGCTCGCGATCCGGTCCTTCACGGACCCGCCGGGGTTGAGGTACTCGACCTTCGCGAGGACCAGCGGCCCGTCACCGGGCAGGTCCAGGCACTTGTTCAACCGGACGAGCGGGGTGTTCCCGATGAGCTGCAGCAATGACTCGACGTACTCCATGGCCTCACCGTAGCCGCCGCTCCGTAAGGTTGGCGCGTGAGCAAAGCCGCCGCCGCCCGCAAGCTGGCCGCCGCCGCCCTTTACGGCGGAGGTGGCCTGTCCGCACTCGGCGCCGGTCTCTATGGCGTCCTCAGTGCCGAGGCCAAGCTCGCCCGCCGCACGATCGGCCCGGCCCGCGAGGAACCGCCGCCGGACGCGACCGGTTGGTACGGCCGCGGCCGCCCCGGACCGGCGATCAAGATCGCCCTGCTGGGTGACTCGAGCGCAGCGGGCTACGGCGTCGACCGGGTCGAGGAGACGCCCGGTGCGCTGATCGCCACGGCCGTCGCCGAGCACGCCAACAGGCGGGTCTACCTCAAGGAGTTCTGCGTCGTCGGCGCCAAGTCCTCCGACCTCGCCCGCCAGGTCGACCGGGCACTTCCGATCGAGCCCGAAGTCACCGTGATCCTGATCGGTGGCAACGACGTCACCCACACGATGCGGCCCTCCCAGTCGGTGCGCTACCTCTCCGAGGGCGTACGACGCCTGATGGATGCCGGTGCGAAGGTCGTCGTCGGCACCTGCCCCGACATGGGCACCGTCCAGCCGATCGCTCCCCCGCTTCGCCAGGTGGCCCGGGCGTGGTCACGCCGTCTCGCCGCGGCGCAGACGATCGCCGTGATCCAGGCCGGTGCCCGCACGGTCTCGCTCGGCGACGTGCTCGGCCCGGAGTTCGCGGCCGCCCCTGCTCTGCTGTTCGGTCCCGACCAGTTCCACCCGTCCGTGGAGGGCTACAAGGCGCTGGCGGGGGTCCTCATCCCGTCCGTCCTGGCCGCACTGGAACAGGTGCCCGCAGCCGAGACCGAGCTCGAGGCGTTCCGAGGCGAAGGCGTGCTCCCGGTCAGCCGGGCCGCGATCCAGGCCGTCAACGAGCCCGGCACGGAGCTGGACGGCACCGAGATCGGCGGGCTCCGGGCCGGCGTCCGTGGCCTGTGGGTCGAGCTGCGGCACCGCCGCAGCCGCCAGCACGTGCCCGGCGAGGCACCCGAGGCCCACGAAATGGCCCACGAGACGACGAAGGCCTCCGCACCCACCAGTGGTGGGCCGGAGGCCGTCGACGGCGACGCGTAGTCGCCGGGCGAATCAGTCCTGCTGGAGGATCGCGAGGATCCGGAGCAGGTTGGTGTAGATCCAGACCAGGCTGACGAGCAGTCCGAAGGACGCACGCCACGACTCGCGCTCGGGGAGGCCAGCGGCCACACCCCGCTCGACGAAGTCGAAGTCGAGGATCAGCATGAACACACCGAGGACGAGGCCACCGATGGCGAAGACCAGGCCCATCGTGCTGAAGCCGAACAGGCCGAGTCCGTTGCCGAACAGGCCGAGCACGACCTCCATGAGGCTGAGCGCCACCATGCCGAACATCGCTGCGATGACGAACGTGCGGAACTTGTCGCCGACCTTGATGTCGAAGAACTTGTACGCCGCGAGCGTGCCCGCGAACGCAGCGAAGGTGCCGACCACGGCCTGGACGACGACGCCGCCGAACTGGTCGCTGGGGAACATCGCGTCGTAGAACTTGCTCAGCGCACCGAGGGCAACACCCTCGGCCACGGCGAAGGCGATGACCAGCGGCGGGCTGATGACGCGCTTGAACGAGTTGACCAGCGACAGGATGAACGCAGCACCCGAACCGATGATCAGCGCCGCGCTGAGCGTGCCGATCGCTTCGTCGCTGTTGATGTCAGGCGTGAGGAACCACGTGGCAGCGGCGACGACGACCGTGACGGCCAGCGTGATCGCGGTGGACTGGACGACCGAGTCGATCGTCATCCGGCGCCCGCCCTGCGGCGACTCCGTGGTGACGTGACCGGGCTGGGAGTAGCCGTCGTACTGCTGCTGGCCGAATCCCTGGTAGGCGGCGGCGCCGGAGCGGTTGAACTCCTCCGAGCGGTTGAACACCGGGTTGTTGCTGCGCATGATCTCCTCCGCAGGCTTGCGCGTCTGCCGGACTGCCACGGTGGCTGTCTGGTCACGCTGTCGTCTGTACCGCCAGTCTAGGCGGCTCGATGATGGGAAAACGCCCAACCGGGCAGGAACGTTCCCGCGGGGCCCTTCAGCGTGCCGTGATCTGGACGACGACGTCGGAGCCGA
>NZ_JBMCZA010000156.1:52067-52760 GCF_048654705.1 Nocardioides sp. CPCC 206348 | reverse complement strand
TGATGGGAAAACGCCCAACCGGGCAGGAACGTTCCCGCAGGGGCCCTTCAGCGTGCCGTGATCTGGACGACGACCTCTGAGCCGGCCACGACAGGGTGCACCAGGACCCGGCCGCCCTCGCCCGTCTCCCAGGTGCCGTTGGTGATCTCGACGCGGTAGCCGTCGGGGTAGTGGAGGGGGCTGACGAAGATCTCGGTGGGCGCCGCGATCCCGCTGGCTCGGTACCGGTAGGAGAAGGCCCCCGTCGTGGCGTCGAAGCTCATCGCCAGCGGCTCCCCCGCGGTCGCCTGTGCGTAGGTCCGCACCAGCAGCCGCAGCTTCTCCTGCTTGACCGAGGAGAAGTCGGTGTCGTCGTGGAACATCCCCTGGGCGTCGTCGGCGGTCGTCGGGTCCTGCCACTGCTTGTAGGCCCAGTGCGACCAACCCATCAGGTTCCGGTCGGCCACCGCGGCGTCGATCTCGATCGCGCGGAGGTTGTCGGTCGCGCCCCACTCGCTCATCATCGGTGCGGCATTGATCCGCTGGGCCTGGGCGAGCGCGGTCGTCGTCCGTTCCTGGCTGAACTTCCAGCAGTTCTCGACATTGCCGAACGGCAGGCCCTGCGACTCCAGGAAGACGTCCTGGCAGTAGTTGTGCCACGAGTACCCGAGCTGGTCCTCCCCCGCCATCGGCTTGAGGTACGTCGGTACCTGT
>NZ_JBMCZA010000156.1:49550-52057 GCF_048654705.1 Nocardioides sp. CPCC 206348 | reverse complement strand
TTCCGGTCGGCCACCGCGGCGTCGATCTCGATCGCGCGCAGGTTGTCGGTGGCTCCCCACTCGCTCATCATCGGGGCGGCGTTGATCTTCCGGGCCTGGGCGAGCGCGGTCGTCGTCCGTTCCTGGCTGAACTTCCAGCAGTTCTCCACGTTGCCGAAGGGCAGGCCCTGCGACTCCAGGAACACGTCCTGGCAGTAGTTGTGCCACGAGTAGCCGAGCTGGTCCTCCCCCGCCATCGGCTGGAGGTAGGTCGGTACCTGCCGGCCGGCTGCGAGCTGCTGGGGTTCCCACCAGACGACGTTGTCGGGGTCGACCTGGCGGATGGCCCGGGTGACCTTCTCGAAGGCCGGCTGGAGCTCCCTGACGTAGGCGTTCTCGCAGCCGCCGGTGAAGCACGCGAGCCACTCCAGGCCCATCCACGGCTCGTTCATCAGGTCGTAGCCCATCAGGTGCGGCTGGTCCTTCCACCAACCCGCCGCGACCTGCCACGCCGCTGCCCAGTCGTCCACACCGTGGTGCTTGTTGGCCCAGAACTCGTCGAAGACCAGTGAGTTCTCCGGCGTCCAGTAGCCCATCGGGAACGGCAGGTTGACCGGCGGCAGCAGGCTCAACAGCTTCGGCCGGTGCAGCGCCCAGTCCGGCACGCCCTCGCCGCCGTAGGTCTCGTGCCACTGGTCCTGGTGCATGTCGAGCTGCATCCAGATGCCGCGGTCGGCGAGCAGGTCCATCACCCGCTGCCATCCGTCGCGGTACGCCGGGTCGCCGACGCCGGGAGCGTCCGGTGTCAGTCCTGCCCACAGGGTGCCGAGCCGTACGCCGTTGAACCCGTACTGCGCGAGCCACGCAGCGTCGGCCTCGGTGAAGCCCTCCGCGGTGTCCGGTGGCACGTACGGATCGAGCTTCCAGACCAGGTTGAAGCCGTGCACGATGACGACCCGTCCGTGCTCGTCCACCAGCCAGCGCCCCTGGCGACGCAGCTGGGGAACGGGGTCCGGCTCCGCTTCCGCCTGAGCCGGTACGACGACCGCTGGCTGCGCGAGCGGTGCCGACTCCTGGGCGCGCGCCGGGCTGAGGCCCGTCAGTGCGCCGGCGAGCAGGGCGACCGCAGCCGCCAGGACGATAGAACGTGTTCCAGTTCGCACGCTCGTTCAACGACGCGGCCGCAGGAAGGTGACCCTCGGGCCGGTCCTCAACCCGCGCGGCGCAGTCGCACCACGGTGTCACGCACGTTCATCGGGCCCTCGGGCATCGCCTGCTCACGGTCCTGCGTCTCGGCGACCTCCACCGTCCACGGCGAGTCGCTGGCATCCACGCCGAGCGCCTCGAGCACCCGCTCGGGCTCGAACAGCAACCCGTCGCCGTGCGAGTGGCGGGCGCCCGAGTCGACGTCGTGAGGGTGGTGTGCGGTGACCAGCAACCGGCCGCCGGGAGCGACCGCCTCGGCGATGCCGCGGTAGATGTCGGTGAAGTCGGGGATCGGGACGTGCAGGAAGCTCACGGTCACGAGGTCGAAGGTGCGGTGGCCCGCAGGGCGCGGGTCGCGCAGGGCGTCGTACAGGCCGATCTTGATGTGACTGGAGACGCCGGCGTCCTCCGCGTGGGTGGCGACCTTCTCCAGGGCGACCTCCGAGACGTCGACAGCCGTGACCTCCCAACCCTGCCGGGCCAGCCAGATGGCATCGCCGCCCTCGCCGCAGGCCACGTCGAGCGCGGTCCCGGGATCGAGGTCGATGGCCTGCTCGACCAGGCGCTGGTTGGGCTTGCCGCTCCAGACGCGGTCGCTGCCGGAGTACCGCTCGTTCCAGGCCTCGGCGCTCAGTGCCTGCCGGAGGGTCTCGAGGTCCTCGTCGTGCGAGTGCTCGTGGTCGTGCGGGTGATCGTGCCTGTGTTCGCGATGGCGCATGGGAACACTGTCCCGTTTCAGGTCAACCTGAAGTCAAGGGGCCACGGTCAGATTCCGAGCGCGCGCGACAGGAGGACCTGGCGCGACCCGGCGCCGGTCTTCGCGAGGAGCGCGCGGAGGTGGTCCTCGGCGGTCGTCGGGGCGATGGTCAGGCGCTCGGCGATGGCCCGCGAGTCCAGTCCGTGCACGGCCAGCCCGAGCACCTCGGTCTCCCGCGGGGACAGTCCGTGCACCCGCGCCAAGAGGTCGGTCCGCTCCGCGCCCGTGGCCGGGCCGATCGACACCGCGATGTCCGCACCCAACCGGGCCGCGCGCACGCTGACCCAGCGGTTCGCTCCGAGGTGCACCCGGGCCGAGGGCTCCCACGGTCGGGCTGCCCCTTCGCGAGCGAGCAGTGCCGCGCCGACGTTGTACGCCGCCGCGGGTACGGGCGGGACCGGTTCCTCCGGCGGCAGCAGGCGGAGCAGCGCCTCGGCGGCGGCATCGGTCTGCGACCGGACCTGGAGGTCGTCGTCGAGCAGCACGATGCCCGGCTCCAGCGGCACCAGGTCCTCGCGGGGATCGACGAAGGTTCGTGCCGCGGCGGCACGCAGCCCGGTCGTCA
>NZ_JBMCZA010000156.1:49474-49540 GCF_048654705.1 Nocardioides sp. CPCC 206348 | reverse complement strand
TCGAAGGCCCTCAGGATCCCCAGGTTCGGGGATGTTGCCGGGCGCTGGCGGCGCGCAGGCTTGCCC
>NZ_JBMCZA010000156.1:46017-49464 GCF_048654705.1 Nocardioides sp. CPCC 206348 | reverse complement strand
CCGCCGGTGCGCCAGAGCTCGAGCCAGCCCCAGGCGCCGTACCGGTCCGCGAAGGTCACGCGGACGAGATCGGTGACGTCGAACCTGCCGAGCCATCCGCGCCACTCGTCGAGGTCCGGATCCAGGTAACGCCGCCGGATCACCTCCCGCAGCTGGGCCATCGCTTCTGGCGGGACGGTGGCATGGGGCGAGCTCCCCACGCCGGTGACCGGGTCGGTGAGGGCGAAGACATGGGCGTCGAACGGCACGACCGACCGCACGGTCTCGAGCAGGCGCTCGCGCAACACGCGATCGGACAGCCCGGCCCGACAGTGCTGCTCGGCACGCGCGATCAGGTCCACGTCTGCAGCGTAGGGCCGTTCGAAGGCCCTCAGGATCCCCAGGTTCGGGGATGTTGCGGGGCGCTGCCGGCACGCAGGCTTGCCGCATGACCACCACACTCCACATCGAGAACACCGTCCACGACTTCGCTGCGTGGAAGCAGGCGTTCGACAAGTTCGACAGGTTCCGTGCCGACAACGGCGTCCGGTCCTACCGCGTCACCCAGTCCACCGACGACCCGCACGAGGTGGTCGTCGACCTCGACTTCGACTCGAAGGGCGCTGCCGAAGCCTTCAGCCAGCTGTTGCTGAAGGTCTGGCAGACACCGCAGTCCCAGCAGCAACTGGTGACGCATTCCGAGCCACGGATCCTGACTCTCGCCGAGTCCCGGACCTTCTGAGTGCGGCGTACGGCTGGTGCCCCCGCTGGGATTCGAACCCAGACTGTGCCGAGTTTAAGTCGGCTTCCTCTGCCAGTTGGGATACGGGGGCGGGCAATCAGCGCGGTCAGCGCTGGTCACAGGTACGTCTGGCGAGGATAGATCGCGTGGGCACCGGCGACCCGGTCGAGGAACAGCAGCCCGTCGGTGTGGTCGATCTCGTGCTGGAGGGCGCGCGCCTCGAAGGCGTCGGTCGAGAACTCGACCTCCTCACCGGTGAGGGGTAGCTGGCCGCGCACCGTGAGGCGCGAGCCGCGCTTCACGTCGCCGGTGAAGTCGGGCACGCTCATGCAGCCCTCGCGGGCCTTCTCGTTGCGGCTCGCCTCGACCACCTCGGCGTTGCAGAGCACGAACGTGCCGTGCAGGGTGCGCGCCTTGGGGTGGTCGGTGACGTCGACGCAGAACATCCGCACGCCGACACCCACCTGGTTGGCGGCCAGGCCCACGCAGCCGGGGCTGACCCGCATCGTGGCGACCAGGTCGGCGGCCAGCTGCACCATGTCGGGTGCCGTCGGGTCGACGTCGGCGCCGCGTGCAGACAGCACTCCCGCGGGCGCGCGGACGACGTCGCGGACGTCGCCCTCGATGCCGAGCTCGGCTTCGGACCACGCAGTCAGTCGCGCGGTCCCTTCCTCCGTGCTCACAGCTCGTCGGCCTCGACAGGACGCAGCGTCGCGGTCACGCCAAGCTCGGCAGCGGCCGCACGGATCGTGGCGCCGAGCGCAGGCTCGTCGACGTCGGACGGCAGGTCGAGCTCGGCCACGAGCAGGTACAGGTCGCCTGCAAGGCGCGTGGTCAGGTCGGTGATGTTGCCGCCGACGGCTGCCACCTCGCCCACGATGGCCGAGACGATGCCCGAACGGTCGCCGCCGTGGACGGTCAGCACCCACTGGCTGCCACCGCTGGCGTGCGACGGCTCGTCGGTCACCGGCCGCACGGCGACATCGAGGTCGCCACCTTCGGCCAGGGGCGCGAGGGCCGCCTCGATCTCCGCCCCGCCGACCGCGCCGCGGCACAGCAGCATCATCGAGAAGTGGCCCCGCAGGAGGGTCATCGTCGTGTCCTCGATGTTGAGCCCGAGCTCGGCAAGGCCGGCCGTGGTGGCCGCGATGATGCCGGGACGGTCGTGGCCGAGGACGGTGACGGCGAAGAGGTCGGTGCTCACGCCGTCATCATTCCAGTAGCCGGGCCTCAGTCGAGGGTGACCTCGACGTCGACGCTGCCCGAGTTGTCGCCGTACGCGCCCGGGACACCCTGGAACGCAAAGCCGTCGGCGAAGCCGAGGTAGAGCGTCTCCGCTCCGTCCGGTACGACGATCTCCTGCTCGTCCCCGTCGTCCGTCTCGCCGTCACCGATGAAGAACACCTCGCCGACGGCCGGCTCCTGGGTCGCTTCGGAGTCCGCGTCACTGAGGTCGACCTGGTCGTCCTGGTCGGGATCCCCGTCCCCGAGGAACACACCCACCAGGAACAGGGTGCGGTCCTCGTGGAGGACGCCGCTGATCCCGTTGAGCGCGGACAGGTTGGTGTTGGCGAAGGTCTCGTTGCCGCCGTCCACCGACTCCGGTGCACAGCCGTCGCAGGCGCCGAGCTCTCCGGACACCGACGGGAAGCGCACCGTGCCTGCCCCGTCGAGGTCGATCTTCAACGGTCGCGTACCGGCGTCGCTGATGGCCGCCTCGGCGCCGTCGTCGGCACCCGCCAGGTAGATGTCTGCCGTGGCCGGCAGCTCGTGCTGCTCGGTCGAGCCTCCCCCCGTGAGTACGACGACCGCGGCTGTCGCGCCGACGACGCCGACGGCGATCGCGCCACCCACCGTGGCGATCAGCCCCGTGGACAGGCCGGCGCCACCGCCGACCGTGCCGCCGCCCACCACACCACCCGCAGCACCACCGGCAGCCACTCCGCCGCCGGCCATGCCACCCGCGGCCGCACCGCCCGCCGTCGTACCCCCGATGCCGGTGGCGACCCCGGTCGCCGCGATCCCGCCTGCCGCTGCGGCGCCCGTGGCGGCCGAGCTGGAACCCGCCAGCACCACGACCGATGTCGCCGCGAGGCCGGTCCCGAGGCCTCCGAGAACGGCCAGTCGTCGCCAGTCCGGGCCGTGCCGGGACTCGGCGAGGGCCCGGAGCGCCTCGAGCGCGGCACCGGCCGGGGGCCGGGCGGCGGGGTCGACGGAGAGTGCGGGGCCGAGCAACCAGGCGAAGGCAGGATCCAGGTCGGCCGCCGTCGGCGGCAGGACCACCGCCCCGCGGACCAGGTGCGCAATGACGGCCGCCGCCGCGAAGACATCGCTGGCCGGGCCTGCTTGCTGGCCGACGAGCAGCTCCGGTGCCGCGTAGGCCTGGCTCGGTTCCGCTGCACCGAAGATCCACACGCCACCCTCGGCGGTCAGCAGGACACTGTGGGGTCCGAGCCGGCCGTGGACCGCTCCAGTGCCGTGCATCTGGGTCAGGCCGGTCAGCATGCCGTCCGCCACACCGAACACCTGCGGTTCGCTGAACCGGGCACCCGTCGCGAGGATGCGTTCGAGCACGATGCCGTCGATCGACTGCGCCATGGTTCGCACGCTAGGACGACTCTGCCCCGGCGTCAGACGAACACCCAGATTGGGTCGATTCAGACCAGCGACGCAGACCAGCGACTCAGATCAGCGACCAGGCGATGCCGTCGAGGATGTCCGTCTCC
>NZ_JBMCZA010000156.1:42011-45979 GCF_048654705.1 Nocardioides sp. CPCC 206348 | reverse complement strand
CCGGCGTCGATCACGTCGGCCCGGCCCGGGTGCATCCAGCCCAGGTCGCGGCGTTGCGCGACCGTCATGGCCAGCAGTCGGTCGACGAGCGCCTGCACGTCGCTGACGGGCAGGACCTGGCCGTGGATCAGGTTCCGGTCGTAGGCGGCCAGGCCGAGGGTTCCGGCCGCGATGGTCGTGTTCGTGCCCGCGACGCCGATCACGACGGCCGCGACCGCGGGGTCGACGGGCGACGCGTCCAGCGCAGCGTCGATGTCGGCGACGATCGCGGCGATCTCGTCGACCGTGACCGGGTCGTGCCGGACGTGTCGTTCGTGGAGGCGGACGGAGCCGATGTCCATGGAGTGTGCAGCCGTGGGGCCGGTCGCCAGGTCCCCCAGGATGAGCTCGGTCGAACCGCCACCCACGTCGACGACCAGCGCCGGCGAGGCGAGGTCGGACCCCGCAAGGCCGCGTACGGCGCCGCCGAAGGCCAGGCGCGCCTCCTCCAGCCCGGTCAGCACCTCGGGCTCGACCCCGAGCCGGGCCACGACGCCCGTGGTGAACTCGGCTGCGTTCTCGGCATCACGCGACGCCGAGGTCGCGCAGAACCGGATCCGCTCGACACCCGCCTCGCGGATGATCCCGGCGAACTCGTCGATGGCGGTGAACGCCCGCTCCAGCGCTTCGGGAGCCAGCCGGCCGGTCGCGTCGACGCCCTGGCCGAGCCGGATCATCCGGCTCTCGCGGCGTACTCCGGCGGGATCGCCGACCGGGTCGCCGACCAGCAGCTTGATCGTGTTGGTGCCGCAGTCGATCGCGGCGATGACGTCAGTCATCCGAGACGGAGACGCACGGCCCCTTGGCCCACCAGTCGCCGAGGATCTCGAGCACCTCGTCGCCGAGCGGGTTGACGCCGGGCCCGGCGGCGAGCGAGTGACCAGCCAGGACGTGGAGGCACTTGACCCGGTCCGGCATACCGCCCGCGGAGATGCCCTCGATCTCCGGCACCTCCAGGTCGCAGGAGACACGGATCGCTTCACGGTCGGCGAGGTACGCCTCGTGCGCGGCCCGATAGGCCGCAGCGAGCTCGGGGTCGGTGCCGAGGCGGTCCTGCATCTCCTTCATCAACCCGGACGCCTCGAGCGTCCCGATCCGGGAGTTCACCCGCGGGCAGGTGAGGTAGTACGTCGTCGGGAACGGGGTCCCGTTCGGCAGCCGCGGTTCGGTGCTGACCACGTCGGGGTTCCCGCACGGGCAGCGATGCCCGATGGCGTGGATCCCGCGCGGCACCCGACCGAGCTGTGCCGCGATCACGGCCACATCGGTGTCGCTGGCGGCAGTCACTCGTCCAGATCCTCCTTGGGCGCCTCGATCTTGTCCTTGGGCGCACGAACCTTCGTCGGCGGGTTGCCGGCGATCTTCATCGAGTCCCACGCGTCCTCGTACCAGACCTGGGCATCCGGGTCCTCGACCGTCGAGGTGTCGCCGAGCTCGGCCGAGGCATCCAGCGGCTCGCCGTTCTCGTCCACGACCACGAACGGGGTCTCTCCCCGGTCGACGTACCCGAAGCGGGCGCGCGCCTGCTGGGCGACGTACGACGGGTCCTGCCAGCGCTCCTTCTCCTTCTCGAGGTCGTCGATGTTCGACTCCCGCTCGAGGATCTGGCTCTCGAGCGCCTCGATGTGGGTGCGCTGCTGGAGGTAGGCCCGCAGGGACGACGCGTAGGAGACGGCCAGCACCGCCAGCACGAGCACCAGGATCGCCGCCCGGCCGGTCAGCCGCGACTTCTTCTGGTGCTCCGCGCGGGCGCGGTCGAGCGCGGCCTGCCGGTCACGCGCAGCAAGCTTGCGCTCGACCTTGAGGCGCTCCGCGTACCGCGGTCCGGACCGACCCGAGGTGGGGCGGCCCGGCTTGCGGGACGTTCGGCGCTCCTCTGCCATGGGTCGGTCCGGCTTCAGCCCTGGTAGCGGGGGAAGGCGGCAGCGCCGGCGTAGCGGGCAGCGTCACCGAGCTCGTCCTCGATGCGCAGCAGCTGGTTGTACTTGGCGACCCGCTCGGACCGGGCCGGGGCGCCGGTCTTGATCTGGCCGCAGTTCGTCGCGACCGCGAGGTCGGCGATCGTGGTGTCCTCGGTCTCGCCCGAACGGTGGCTCATCATGCAGCGGTAGCCGTTGCGCTGGGCGAGCTCGACGGAGTCCAGGGTCTCGGTGAGCGAGCCGATCTGGTTGACCTTCACCAGCAGCGAGTTGGCCTGGCCGCCCGTGATGCCGCGCTGCAGCCGCTCGACGTTGGTGACGAACAGGTCGTCGCCGACGAGCTGGGTCTTGGTGCCGAGCTCGTCGGTGATGGCCTTCCAGCCGTCCCAGTCGTCCTCGTCCAGCGGGTCCTCGATGCTGACGATCGGGTACGCCGCGACGAGCTCGGCGTAGTAGGCCGTCATCTCGGCTGCCGTCTTCTGCGCGCCTTCGAACGTGTAGGAGCCGTTCTCGCAGAACTCGGACGCGGCGACGTCGAGCGCGAGCGCGATGTCCTTGCCCAGGACGTAGCCGGCCTTGCCGATCGCCTCGGCGATCAGGTCGAGCGCCGCCCGGTTGGACTCGAGGTCGGGCGCGAAGCCACCCTCGTCACCGACGGCGGTGGCCAGTCCACGGCTCTTCAGCACGGCCTTGAGCTCGTGGTAGACCTCGGTGCCCATCCGCAGGGCCTCACGGAAGGTCGGCGCACCGATCGGCGCGATCATGAACTCCTGGATGTCGACGTTGGTGTCGGCGTGCGCACCACCGTTGAGGATGTTCATCATCGGCACGGGCAGCAGGTGCGCGTTGGGTCCGCCGACGTAGCGGTAGAGCGGCAGCTGCGCGGAGTCCGCGGCGGCGCGGGCCACGGCCAGCGAGACACCGAGGATCGCGTTCGCGCCGACGGTCGCCTTGTTGGGCGTGCCGTCGATCTCGAGCATGGTCTGGTCGATCAGGCGCTGGTCGGCCGCGTCGAGTCCCTCGATGGCCGGGCCGAGCTTCTGGATGACGGCCAGGACCGCCTGCTCGACGCCCTTGCCGGCGTACCGCTCGCCGCCGTCGCGGAGCTCGACCGCCTCGAAGGCGCCAGTGGAGGCACCGCTCGGCACCGCCGCACGCGCAAAGGATCCGTCGTCGAGAAGGACCTCGACCTCGACGGTGGGGTTGCCGCGCGAATCAAGGATCTCGCGGGCTCCGACGGCTTCGATCGCTGCCACGTGTACTGCTCCTGAGGTGCTGGGACGGTGCTGACGGGGGACGGTGTCGTCCACGTCAGCCTAGACCGCACCGGGCACCAGACCGGGCAGCACCCACCGGGCGTTCCCCGGACGTACGACGCCCGGAGCCGCCATGCTGGCCCTGTGCCCTCGTCCGACACCCCAGCACAGCCGCCCCCGACGCCGCGTCGCCCCCACCGTGTGTACGACGTCGGCGTGGACGCCGAGGCCCGCGACTCGCTTGCGAACGAGCGCACCTTCCTGGCGTGGGTGCGTACCTCGCTCGCCCTGGTGGCGGGCGCTGTCGCGGTCGCCTCACCGGCACTGGAGTTCTCGACCACGTCCCGGGTACTGCTGTCCCTGGGCCTGCTCACGGTCAGCGCCGCGGCGCTCGGCGTCGGCTGGCACCGGTGGAGCCGGATGGAGATCGCGCTTCGCACCGGCGGACCGCGACCGGGCTTCACCGGCGGGCTGGTGTTCCTGCTGTCGCTCGGCGTCCTGCTGGCCGCTGCCCTGGTGGCGGGCGTGCTCGGCCGTTGATCAGGCGCCGGGCGACTCCGGCACGACACCGAAGACGACGCCGAACAGGCGACCGCACCGGGAGGTCATCTCCTCGGGCGTCACGTCGGGATGCTCGATCCACCAGGTGACGAGCGCGCTGAACACGCTGCTCCACACCGCCGTCAGCGCCTCGAGGTCAAGCGGGTCGTGGTCCCCGGCGAGCGTCAGCAACTGGCCGACCCCGACGATCGCG
>NZ_JBMCZA010000156.1:39757-41957 GCF_048654705.1 Nocardioides sp. CPCC 206348 | reverse complement strand
GTCGGGTCGTTGGCGATGCGCCACATCCACGGACGGCCCGCCAGCACCTTGAACACGCCATCCAGCGTGGCCAGCGCACGGTCGATGCCGACGACGTCCAGCTGCGCGGTCCGCTCGATCTCGGCGACCAGCAGCTCCGAGGCGACCTGCAGGCAGCGCTCGAAGAGACCGTCCTTCGAACCGAAGTAGTTGTAGATCAGTGGCTTGGAGATCCCGGCCTGATCCGCGATGTCGGCGACCGACGTGGCGGTGAAGCCGTGCTCGGCGAAGACCCGGCCCGCCACGTCGAGGATCTGCTGTTCGCGATCCGCGCGGGCAACGCCCTTGGTGCCGGAGCGGCGTGCCGACGCGTTGGCCGACGTGGCGGAGCTCATGTCCCGACCCTAGCCGATGAATTGACTTCGTGGTAACTTACTCCCGAGTCACATCAAGGAGACGTCATGGAGAACCTGCTCGATCCGATGAAGAACCCGGTCACCTACGCGATCCCGTTCTTCCTGCTCACCCTTCTCATCGAGCTCGCCGCTCTCAAGTGGCTCGACCACGACGATCCCGTCACCGGCCAGCCCCCGACCGGCTACCTCGGCAAGGACACCCGCACCAGCCTGTCCATGGGACTGATCTCCCTGGTCTTCACGTTGTTGTTCAAGGTCGGCTCGTTCCTCGTCTACTCCCTGGTCTTCGTGCACCTGGCGCCGTTCCACCTGCCCACCGACGCGTGGTGGTACTGGCCCCTGGTGCTGCTCGGCGTCGACCTCGGCTTCTACCTCTCACACCGCTTCGTGCACCGCGTCAACGTCGGCTGGGCGGCCCACCAGGCCCACCACTCGAGCGAGTACATGAACTTCGGGACTGCGCTGCGCCAGAAGTGGAACCCCTGGTTCGAGTTCTTCTTCTGGCTGCCGCTGCCCTTCCTCGGCTTCTCGCCGTGGACGATCTACGTCGCCTTCGGCTTCAACCTGATCTTCCAGTTCTTCGTGCACACCGAGACCATCGGCAAGCTGCCGCGGCCGATCGAGCTGGTGTTCAACACGCCCTCGCACCACCGGGTGCACCACGGGTCCGACCCGGAGTACCTCGACAAGAACTACGCCGGGATGCTGATCATCTGGGACCGCATGTTCGGCACCTTCCAGCCCGAGCTGCACCGCCCGACGTACGGCCTGACCAAGAAGGTCGAGACCTACAACCTGCTCAAGCTCCAGTACGGCGACTACGCACAGATCACCCGCAACGTCCGGGCCGCCGACAACTGGCGCGACAAGGCGGGCTACCTGTTCGGCCCGCCCGGATGGGAGCCGTCGGCCGCCCGGAAGGCGTCGGTGTAGCCGCGCTCAGGCTTCGAGGCCGAGCTCGGCCATCCGTGCCATGTGCCGCTCGGTGAGCCGCGTGAACATCCGGCCGAGGGAGGCCAGGTCCAGTCCGGGGCGGTCCACGCCGCCCGCGAGCAGCGCCGAGAGGGCGTCCCGATCAGCCGCCACGCGCTGCGCCTGCGTGAGCGCCTCCCCCATCAGGCGCCGGCCCCACAGGGCCAGCCGCCCACCGAGCCGCGGGTCCTCGACGATGCCGGCGCGCACGCGGTCGACGACGAACGCCGCATGGGTGCCCTCCTCCATGGAGGACACGACGAGGTCGCGGGTCGCGGGGTCGAGGTAGGCCGCGATCTCGCGGTAGAAGTCGTTGGCGAGCCCGTCGCCGACGTACGCCTTGACCAGGCCCTCGTACCAGTCGGCCGGGGCAGTGTGACCGTGGAACTCGTCGATCGGCGTGCTGAACGGCGCCATCGCGTCGAACGGGTCGGCACCGAAGGACCGGATCCGGTCGTGCAGGCGATGCACCTTCGCGAGCTCGACGCTCGCCATCGTCGCGAGGTCGACCTTGTCGGGCAGCGTCGGCGCGAGCTTGGCGTCCTCGGCGAGCCGCTCGAAGGCGGAGATCTCGCCGTACGCGATCGCTCCCAGCAGGTCGACCACCGCCTCGCGGTAAGCGGGATCGGTGTCGGGCACCGGGTTGGCCACGGGGGCGGGCGCGTCGACGGATTCAGCCATGGGTGCAGGCTACAAGCCGACCTGGCCGGGCGCGTCTCCGCCACAGATCAGGCCGCAGATCAGGCAGCAAGCTGCCGTCGATGGCCCTCGCCGCGCAGCCGGCCGGTAGAGTAGGAGGCGCGAGCGCCTGCCCGAACCGCCCCACGTCCCCA
>NZ_JBMCZA010000156.1:37874-39747 GCF_048654705.1 Nocardioides sp. CPCC 206348 | reverse complement strand
AGGCTACAAGCCGACCTGGCCGGGCGCGTCTCCGCCACTGAGGCAGGCAGCAAGCTGCCGTCGATGGCCCTCGCCGCGCTGCCGGCCGGTAGAGTAGGAAGCGCGAGCGCCTGCCCGAACCGCCCCACGTCCCCGTGGAGGCCGAACGAGACGGCCCGCCGGGCAACCTGCCCACGTATGTGCGCGGCTGAGTGTGAAACAGCCGCATTGATTTCTGGCGCCTGCCACACCGGCTGACGACACTCACGAAAGCGACACGGCCCTGAGCACTTCCACGAACGAACCCACCAGCGAAGTCACGACCGAAGAGGTCCTGGCGGCTGGCATCGAAACCCTCACCGAGGAGCAGGTCGAGGTGGTCCCCGGAATCACCTTCCGCGACCTCGGCGTCCATGGCGAGATCTGCGACGCGCTCGAGCGCGGCGGCATCGTCCACCCCTTCGCGATCCAGGAGATGACCCTCTCCGTCGCCCTGGTCGGCACCGA
This sequence comes from Nocardioides sp. CPCC 206348, assembly GCF_048654705.1. Classification (NCBI taxonomy): domain Bacteria; kingdom Bacillati; phylum Actinomycetota; class Actinomycetes; order Propionibacteriales; family Nocardioidaceae; genus Nocardioides; species Nocardioides sp. CPCC 206348. Next base: position 39,261 of record NZ_JBMCZA010000156.1, on the reverse strand, counting down.
CCTGATCGGCCAGGCCCGCACGGGCACCGGCAAGACGCTCGCCTTCGGCATCCCGGTGCTGCAGCGCAGCATCGCGACCAAGGACCCCGACTACGTCGAGATCGCCCAGGGCAAGCCGCAGGCGCTGATCGTCGCGCCGACCCGCGAGCTCGCCATCCAGGTGTCCAGCGACCTCGAGCTCGCCAGCCGCGACCGCGGCCTGCGCGTGCTGACCATCTACGGCGGCGTCGGCTACGACGGCCAGATCGACGCCCTCGAAGCCGGCGTCGACATCGTCGTCGGTACGCCGGGTCGCCTCATCGACCTCGCGAACCGCAAGGTGCTCGACCTCTCGCACGTGCACGCACTGGTCCTGGACGAGGCCGACGAGATGCTGGACCTCGGCTTCCTGCCCGACGTCGAGAAGCTGCTGCGCCTCACCCCCGAGACCCGCCAGACCATGCTGTTCTCGGCCACCATGCCCGCGGCGATCGTGGCGCTGGCCCGCACGCACATGCGGCACCCGATGAACATCCGTGCCGAGTCGTCGTACGAGAACTCGACGGTGCCGGCCACCGCCCAGTTCATCTACCTGGCCCACGACCTCGACAAGCCGGAGATCATCGGCCGCCTGCTGCAGGCCGAGGACGCCGACAAGATGATCGTCTTCACCCGCACCAAGCGCCAGGCGCAGCGGATCGCCGACGAGCTCGTCGAGCGCGGCTTCAAGGCCAGCCCGCTGCACGGCGACATGGCGCAGGTGGCGCGCGAGAAGGCGCTCAACAAGTTCCGCGAGGACAAGATCCAGGTCCTCGTCGCGACCGACGTCGCCGCCCGTGGCATCGACGTCTCCGGCGTCAGCCACGTCGTGAACTACACCTGCCCCGAGGACGACAAGACCTACGTCCACCGGATCGGTCGCACCGGTCGCGCCGGTGCCTCGGGCATCGCGATCACGCTGGTCGACGCGACCGACGTGCACCGCTGGAAGATGATCAACAAGGCGCTCGACCTGCCGTTCGACGAGCCGCTCGAGACGTACTCCACCTCCGAGCACCTCTACCACGACCAGGGCATCGCTCCCGGCACCAAGGGTCGGCTCATCCCGGCCCCGCCGCACGTGTCCAGGGCCGACCGTGAGCGCGCCGAGGGTGGCGGCGAGCGCGGCGGACGTGGTGGCGACCGCGGTGGCCGGGGCGGCGAGCGCGGCGGCCGCAGTGGCGAGCGCGGTGGCCGCGACGGTGGCGAGCGTAAGCCCCGCGAGGGCGGCGAGCGCACCCGCACGCGCACCCGCAGCGGCGTGACCACCGAGGGCTCCGCACCTGCTGCCGCTCCGGCGGCCGAGGGTACGACGACCGAGGGTGCCGAGCGCCCCGCCGGCGCGAGCCGCAACCGTCGCCGTCGTCGC
>NZ_JBMCZA010000156.1:37761-37858 GCF_048654705.1 Nocardioides sp. CPCC 206348 | reverse complement strand
ACCGCCCGCTCCCCCGGCAACACCGTGCGATGGCCGGCGTCGGGATGGGTCACGACAGTGGTCCCGAGCCCGTGCTCGCGACGCCGGTCCGCGACCT
>NZ_JBMCZA010000156.1:31120-37751 GCF_048654705.1 Nocardioides sp. CPCC 206348 | reverse complement strand
ACCGCCCGCTCCCCCGGCAACACCGTGCGATGGCCGGCCTCGGGATGGGTCACGACGGTGGTTCCGAGCCCGTGCTCGCGACGCCGGTCCGCGATCCGGTCGGCGAACCAGGCGCTCGGCCACACCCGGTCGTCGCCACCGGCGACCAGGACCAGGTCGCCCCCGATCCGTTCGACCTCGATCGCGGCTCCCGGCACCTTGTCGCCGTGGACGGCCAGGCTGCGCTCGTAGAGGGAGCGGTAGGCCGGCGGGTCCTCGTCGGGCGACCAGTCGTCCGCGAACGGGACGAACGGGAGCGGGGCCCCGCCACGCGTCCAGTGCGAGGTCTCCCGCGGACCGTCGAAGCCGGCCCAGACCAGCGACGACGGCGCGAAGGCCACGCACGCGGACACGCGGTCGTCGTACGACGCCGTGAGGAGCGCAGCCTCGGCACCGAAGGACGTGCCGACGATCGCGAGGCGGTCGCAGCGTTCCGCGAGCAGGTCCAGCGCACCGGAGAACGTCTCCAACGGCACCTCGAACGGTCCCGGCTGCTGGCCCGGCCCGCCGAACCAGCGGACCGTCAGGGCGACGGCCCCCAGTCCCGCGAACACCTGCGCGCGCTGCTCGTCGAGGCGACCGCTCGAACCGGCGACCACGAGGACGCCGCGGCCCGACGGGTGCTCCGGTTCCCGCCACGCGCTCTCGGGAGTCACGGGAGCGGGCCCATCAGGCAGTGACGACGACCGTCGTACCGATCGGGGCGAAGTCCCACAGGTCGATCGCGTCAGCCCGCTTCTGGCGGATGCAGCCGTGCGAGAGCGGGGTGCCGAGCTGCTTCAGGGTCTGCACGGGCGCGCCGTCGTCGACCGGGATCGTGTGGAAGCCGATGGCCGCGCCCTGGGTGCCCTGGGTGAACCGGACGAAGTACTCCATCGTGCCGGAGTCATCGATCCCCACGGCGTTGCGGCTGCGGGAGTAGACGGCGTACGTACCGGGCTCGAGGTTGTCCTCGATGCTGCCCGAGACGAGGTAGGTCTGCTGGACGCCGCCGTCACTGTCGACGAGCCACACCCGCTGACGACTCTCGCTGAACACGATCCGCCGGCCCTTGCCCGAACGGGGCGGCAGGCCGGTCGTCTCGGTCGAGGCCGCAATCCTGCTGCTGCCGTCGGCATCGGCGAGGCCGGTCATCGCGGAGGCCTCGACGGCCTGGTCCGCGGCAGGCTCGACCGCTGCCTCGGTCGGTGCCGTCTCGTCGACCTCGGCCTTGGCGTCCGTGCGGGTCTGGGACGCGGTCAGCGAGGTCGCGGCGTCGGAGCGATCAGGACCGGACGGGAGCAGCCCGAACCCGCCCGCAACCGCGATCGCCAGGACTGCGAGCGAAGCACCGAGCACGGAGATCCGGCCATAGCGAGGACTCGCTTGGGCGCGATGCCGGCTCGCGGGGGCGCGATGCCGACCACCGGTCTCACGTACGTGCTTCACGGGTCAGCGCGCCGCCCGCTTGAGCAGCGAAGCAGCCACGTCGCGATACGCCTGGGCGCCCTTGCTGGTGCGGCTGGTCGCGAGGATGGAGCGGCCCGCAGCGGGGGCCTCGGCGAACTTGATCGTCTTCGGGATCGGCGGCTCGACGACCTCGAGGTCGTAGGTCTCCGAGATGGTGTCGAGCACGGCGCGGGCGTGGTTGGTGCGGCCGTCGTACAGCGTCGGGAGCACACCCCAGACCTCGAGGTCACGGTTGGTGAAGCGGCGTACGTCGTGCACGGTGTCGAGCAGCTGGCCCACACCACGGTGCGACAGCGTCTCGCACTGCAACGGGATCAGGACCCCGGTGGCGGCGGTCAGCGCGGCCACGGTCAGCACGCCCAGGGAGGGCGGGCAGTCGAGGAGCACCCAGTCGTAGTGGGTGCCGGACGCGGCAAGGTCCTCGAGGACGCCCCGCAGGACGTGCTCGCGTCCGGTCCGGGTCAGCAGGTCCGCCTCGGCGCGGGCGAGCTCGATCGTCGCCGGCAGCAGGTCGACACCGTCCTCGGTCGCGATGATGACCTCGGCGATAGGCGTGCCCTTGGTGAGCACGTGGTGGATCGACAGGTCGAGGTCCTCGGGGTCGATGCCGAGGGAGAAGGTCAGGCACGCCTGCGGGTCGAGATCGACGAGCAGGACGGACTGCCCGAGCTCGGCCAGCGCGGCACCCACGGACGCCACACTGGTCGTCTTCGCGACGCCGCCCTTCTGGTTCGCGACGGCAAGAATCGTCGTGCGGGCACCCTTGTCGATCTTCATCGGCACCATCATGCCGGAACGGGCCACGCAACGGGTGGATGGGCCGGGGACGAACTTCGCGGCGGCTGGTTGACTGGCGCCCATGCCCACCGCACTCATCACCGGCGCGACGGCCGGAATCGGCCACGAGTTCGCGCGACAGCTCGCCGGTCGCGGCGACGACCTGGTCCTGGTTGCCCGCGACTCATCCCGACTCGAGACGGTCGCCGCCGAGTTGCGGTCGTCGTACTCCGTCGAGGTGGAGGTGCTGTCCGCCGACCTCACCGACCTCGACCAGCTCGGTCTGGTCGAACAGCGGTTGGCCGACCGCGACCGTCCGGTCGACCTGGTGGTCAACAACGCCGGCTTCGGCCTCAAGAACGGGTTCCTCGACAACCCGATCGACGTGGAGCAGGCCCAGCAGGACGTGCTCGTGCGCGCGGTCCTGCGCCTGACCCACGCGGCGCTCGGCGGCATGGTCGAGCGCGGGAACGGCGGCGTCATCAACGTCTCCAGCGTCGCGGCCTTCCTGCCCCGTGGCACGTACAGCGCCGCCAAGGCATGGGTGAACTCGTTCAGCGCCTGGGCGCATGCGGAGTACGCCGACCAGGGGGTCACCGTGATGGCCCTCTGCCCGGGCTTCGTGAAGACCGAGTTCCACGAGCGCCTCGGGGTCGACCGCGACTCCTCGGCACCCAGGGTGCTCTGGCTCGAGCCGGACCGCCTGGTCCGCGACGCCCTGGCCGACTTCGACAAGGGCCGCGCGATGTCGATCCCGTCGAAGCGCTACAAGGCGATCGTCACGACGAGCCGCGTCGTCCCGCGTGGCGCCCTTCAACGCCTACAGGGCCTGGGTCGCAAGTAGCACGAAGTGTGGCTAATGGGGGTTCGAGGTGTCACTCGTACGGCGGCCGCAGCACATCATCGACACTTCGATGCCCCATCTCTCACACTTCGTGCCCCCACGAGGCACACTTCGTGGCTCAGCCTTCGCCGGCGATGAAGGCGCGGACGGCGTCGGCGACGAGCTGGACGGCGATCGCGGAGAGCAGCAGGCCGGCGATGCGGGTGACGAGGAGGACGCCGCCCTCGCGGATCAGGCGCAGGATCGGCAGGGAGTAGCGCATCGCGGCCCACAGCGCGATGTGGACGGCGACGACGCCGAGGGCGACCGACAGGCCGCTCGTCCAGCTGTCGATGTCCTGGACGAACAGCATCGTCGCGACGATGGCACCCGGGCCGGCGAGCAGCGGGGTCCCGAGCGGCACGAGTGCGACGTTGGTGTCGCCGCTGGCGGTCTGCTCCTTCTCGTTGCCGGTCAGCAGCTCGAGAGCGACCAGCAGGAGCAGGAGTCCACCGGCACACTGCAGCGCCGGCAGCGAGATGTGCAGGTAGTTGAGGATCTGCTGGCCGAAGAAGGCGAACAGCGTGATCACGAAGAACGACACCGCGACCGCCTGCCAGGCGAGGCGCTTGGCGCTCGACGGGCTGCGACCGGCGGTCAGGGACAGGAAGATCGGCACCGTACCGACGGGGTCCATGATCACGAACAGGGTCACGAACACCTCGACGAGGAGGACGTACTCGAGCATCAGTGCACCTCTCCGATGACGCCGCCGATGACGCCGCCGACGCCGACGACAGTGGTCGGCGAACCGAGCATCGCAGCCCGGTCGACGATCCGCTGCAACTGGTCGGGCGCGGTGGTCTCGCAGCCGAGGTCGTGGCCGACCTTGCCCTCGCCGTGGTGGTCGCTGGACCCGGTGACGATGAGGTCGAGGCGGTCGGCGATGCGGCGCAGCCCGTCGCGCGCGTGCGCGTCGTGGTCGAGGTGGTTGACCTCGATCCCGGCCAGCCCCGCCTCCTTGAGTACGACGAAGGCCGCTTCATCGAGCACACCGGCCGAGCCGCGTCCCCAGGGGTGGGCGATCACCGCGACGCCACGGGCACCGTGCACCAGCGCGATCATGTCCTGCAGGTCGGGCGCGTACCGGTCGACGTACGCAGGGCCACCCTCGGTGAGGTAGCCCGCGAAGGCCTCGTCCCGGTCGGCCACGACACCGAGCCGCACGAGCAGGTCGGCGATGTGCGGGCGGCCGGTGACCTCGTTGCCACCGGACACCTCGGCGAGTGCTTCCTCGGTGGCCGGGATCCCGAGGTCGCGCAGGCGGGCCAGCATCGCCGGGACGCGCTGCTCGCGGCCGACGACGATCCGGTCGAGCTCGGCCTGGAGGGCCACGTCGGCGGGGTCGGGGAGGTAGGCGAGCAGGTGCACGCCGACGCCCCGGAAGCAGGTGCTGACCTCGATGCCGCGGACCAGCGCGATGCCGGCCTCCGCGGCAGCGGCGGCGGCTTCGTCCCAGCCCGCCATCGTGTCGTGGTCGGTCAGTGCGACGACGTGCAGCCCGGCGGCCGCAGCGGCCCGCACCAGGTCGCCGGGCGACTCGGTGCCATCGCTCACGCGCGAGTGGGTGTGCAGGTCAATCGTCACTGGAGAAGGCTAGTCCCGCGGATTGTCGGACAACGACCCAGCGACGGTGTCGGTTCGGTCACCACGCGGGCGGCGCGCCGCCGAACGGCAACGCCACCAGCTGCGGCCCCGTGGCCGACACGTCCCGCAGGATCCAGTCGTCGCGCAGCAGCAGGATCGCGGACGCGGGACGCAGCACCAGCCACAACCAGCGGCCGCCGGCCTCACCGGCGACGACCGAACGGTCCCACTCCCCCGGCGCCGAACTGATCGACACCGACCACAGCCCGACGGGGTGCTGGTCGACCCGGACCCGCACCGGCGGCGGGCCGTCGCCGATCTCGAGGCCGGGATCGAGCCGCTCCACCTCCCCGTTGCCGGTCAGGCCGGCGACCCGCGCACCGAACCCCGTGCCGGGCTCCTCGCTGATGACCATCACGTCGACGGGGCCGTCGAGCTGGCTCGCACCCGACACGCAGGTCAGGGTTGCCGAGGCCGGCCCGCCGTTCGGCCCCACCGCGGCAAAGTCGCTGACCGTCCAGCCCGGCCCGAGCGGCCAGGGCAGGTAGGTCGGGAAGGCACCGACGCGGCGCAGGTGCCCCGCGAAGGCTTCGTACGACGGCGCCTGCGGTCGCCACAACGGCTCGACGATGCCGTGCTCGGGGCACGACCAGGAGCCGTCACCGACCTCCGCGACGGGGGCCGGGCAGCGCGGACACTCCACCCGGACCTCTGCGCCCGCACCAGAGTCGGGATCAACGCTCGACATGGCTGCCACCGTGCTGCGCCGCGGCGCGGGAGTCAAGCATTCCAGCGCCTCAGGACCGGCGTTTCGCGCTCGTGCCCGAGCTCCGACACGGTGGCGGTGTCCAGGCGGAACAGTCGGCCCTCGCTGGCGGTCAGCCCGATCCACCGGGCAGCCAGTGCCCGCAGCGACTGGCCGTGGGCGAACAGCAGGACGGGACCCGAGGCCGCCCGGATCCGCGCGATCACCCGGTCGCAACGCGCCGCGACGTCGGCAGCGCTCTCGCCGCCGGGGCATCCATGGGTCCACACGGTCCAGCCCGGTACCTCTTCACGGATCTCCGGCGTCGTCCGGCCCTCGTAGTCGCCGTACCCCCACTCGACGAGGTCGGGACACACCTCGGCGTCGCCGTACCCGGCGATCTCGGCCGTACGACGCGCGCGCTGGAGCGGACTGGTGAGCACCTCCGCGAAGTCGATGGCCGCGAGCCGCGGCGCCAGGATGCGCGCGCCTTCCTCGCCCGCGGGCAGCAGCGGCAGGTCGGTCGACGACGTGTGCTTTCCGGACTCGCTCCACTCGGTTGCTCCGTGGCGGACGAGGTACGCGGAGTCGGCCATGGCGACATCCTGCCAGCGGGCGGCTCGTGGTGGCAGGATCCGACCATGGTTCCCCCCGACCAGCGTCGTCTGGCCCGCCACCGGCTCGCCGTCGCAGGGGCTTTCGCGACCCAGGGCTTCGTCTTCATCGGGCTGACCACGCGCCTGCCCGACATCAAGGACCGCTGGGACCTCACCGAGCTCGGCGTCTCCGGCGTGCTGCTGGGGATCGTGCTGCTCGCCGGCGCCGGATCGGTCCTGGCCGAGAAGCTGTCGGCGCGGCGCTCGAGCGCCACGCTGCTCCGGGCCGGCCTGGTCCTGATCGCCACCGGGGCCGCCCTGATGCTGGCGTCACCGGCCTGGCTCGGCTACCTCGCCGGTGTCGCCGTGTACGGCGTCGGGCTGGGCATCGTCGATGCCTCCACCAACATGCAGGCGGTCGCCCTCGAGCACCGCTACGGACGTCCGATCCTGCCGAGCTTCCACGGCGGCTGGACCTTCGGCGGCCTGCTCGGTGCCGCGGCCACCCTCGCCACCGCCCACCTCGACCTCAGCTGGGCGGCGGTCGTCGCCGTC
>NZ_JBMCZA010000156.1:16683-31056 GCF_048654705.1 Nocardioides sp. CPCC 206348 | reverse complement strand
CCTGGCGGCCGATCCTCATGGTCGGGCTCGGCATGGTCGTCTTCTACATGGTCGACACCGCCGCCCAGACCTGGGGCGCGGTGTACGTCGCCGAGGTGCTCGACGCACCGTCGCGCTGGGTCGCGCTGGCGACCCTCCCCTACCTGCTCGCGAGCCTCGTGGTGCGACTGGCGGGCGACCGCCTCGTCCAGCAGTACGGCGCCCCGCCGGTGCTGCGCGTCGGCGCGGTCGTCGCGTGCGCCGGACTCGCCGTGGTCACCTTCGCCCCGACCTGGCCGGTCGCCGTCCTCGGCTTCACGATCGTCGGCGCCGGCATCTCGGTGGTCGCCCCGCTGAGCTTCTCTGCTGCCGCACGGCTGGCCGGCGGCTCGACCGAGCGCGTCGACGCCGTGATCGCCCGGTTCAACCAGTTCAACTACGTCGGGGGCCTGCTCGGCGCCGTCCTCACGGGCGTGGTCGGACAGGACCAGCTGCGGTTCGGCTTCGTCGTACCCATGCTGCTGGTGCTCGCGCTGATCCCGCTCGCCCGCTGGTTCGCCCCTGTCGACGGGGGTGTGGTCAGGAGCGGGATGCCGGCTGGCACACGCGACACATGACCAGGTGCCCGTTGTCCTCACCCACCGGGGCGAGGTCGTCACGGTGGGCGATGAGCGAGCAGTCGCGGCGATGCATCGTGGTACCACTGCCGGCGATGACGGGAATGGCGCCGACATCGGCTCGCCGGCCGTCACCGGTGGCGTTGGCTGAGTTGGCGGAGCTGGCGGTGACCTCGGCGAGGAGCAGCAGCGTGTCCGCGAGGCGCTTCGTCGACTCACGGCCGTCGGCTGCGATGCGGGCCAGCCAGGCGCCGAAGTAGAGGAAGCCCCCGACGAAGGTCAGTCCGAGGCCGAGCAGGCCGCCGGAGACGAGGTAGGACAGCTGGTCGTACTGGTACGGGGTGTTCGCGGCGCCGTACCAACCGAGCACGATCACCACCAGCCCGAGCGGCAACATGATCGCGCCTGCCCAGAAGAGGACGACCTGGAGCAGGGCGGCATGGTCGCCCTTGAGCGGGGCGATGCCGGAGCGCGAGGACTCTCCCGCTCGGGGAAGTGCGGTCGCGGAACGGGGAACGGTGGTCATCGGGTCACGCCTTTCGGAGATCGGGAAGGCCGCTTTCGAGGCCGTGGGAGCACGGGGCGCCGATGCCGAGGGCAGCAGCACCGAGCCGTCGGAACCAGCTGCCTGCGACCGCCGCGGCCACGAATGCGGCGATCAGGAGCATCCCGGGGATCGAGAAGAGGTCGGGGAGGCCAGCACTGGTGGGCGCTGCGTCGACGAGGTCCGCGACCGGAGCAGCGCCGGCGGGCGGCGTTGCGTTCACCGGAGCGGCTCCCCCGGCAGCCACCGGCGGTACGCCGACAGTTCCGGCCTTGGGCGGCGCGGCCACCGCGGTGCTGGGTGGATCGATCGGAGCGACCGCGGCGATCGGCGGCACCGTGTCGACGGTCGCCGAGGCGACACCGAGGGTGAGCACGATCTTCGGCGCCAGGCTCGACAACCCGGCGACCACGCCCTTGAGCGGGCCGGCCTCGGCCGGGATCAGCTCGGCCAGGACACCGACGGGCAGGGCCTTGAGGAGCGGCGACAGGATCTTGGTGTCGATGACCACCTGCAGTCCCGCCGAGAAGGTGCGGGCCTCGTCGCCGTTCACCGTGCGCACCTGCTCGGGGACCGTGATCGAGATGCCGAGCTGCTCGAGGGCATCGGCCGGGACGTCGTCCAGCCCGGGAATGGGCGAGGTGGTGCCCGCGGCTTCGATGCCGTCCGGCCCGATCGAGAACTGTTGGCCCGCAATCGTCATCTTGCCGTAGGTCGCCTTGCCCGAGCTGACGCCCTTCGCCCCGTCCGTCGAGGCTCGGGCGACCGTCTCGATGCCCCCCATGGTGATCAGGCCCCCGAGGAGCTTGACCTCCCCCAGGGTGGACCGCGACGCCGTGGTGACGGGGCCGTCGACGGCGGTCATCCGGCTCACCGAGACGTAGCCGTCCACGTCGACGATCATCGCCAGCGGATTGGCCGACGCACCGGCTGGGCCGGCCGCCTTGGCCGTGCCGGGCAAGCCGCCGCCGAGGAGGTTCTTGAGCTGGTCGGTCAGGCCGGACAGCGGGTTCGAGGCGCTGCCACCTTCGCCTGCGTCCGGGCCGCCCACCGCGCCGTCCGGGGAGAAGCCGACCTCGGCGATGGCGGTCTTGTCGCCCGAGGTGGTCTGCTGGATCGACCCGGGGATCTTGTTGTCCGCCTGGGTGTTCGGTTCGCCGGGGAACTGCGAGTTCACCTGGACCGGGTAGCCGTTCTCGGTCAGCGGGGTCGACGGCAGCCCGAGCTGCTCGGCGAAGGTCTTGAGCCCCTCACCGACGGGGTCACCGGGCCAGAAGAGGCTCGAGCGCCCCGACGACGTGCTGGAGTCGGCCAGCACCTTGCTGTACCCCATGAAGAACTCGAGCTGGGCCTTGCCCGCGTCGACCGGGATCGGGAGGCTCGGCTCGAAGACCTCGATCCGGACCGGGCTGGACCACGAGGTGGCGGTGAAGCCGCCGTACTCCACCGCGGTCGCGGCGCCGGCGGCCGGGGAGGCGGCACCGGTCGTCAGCGGCATCATCGAGGCGAGCAGGCCGCCCGCGACGAGCAGGCGGGCACGGTCACCACGACCGGCATCTCGCCGGGCGGGGTGTCCCGCTGCACAGGTGGGGTTGCGCTTCATGCGGCACCTCCAAGGATGACGTCGGCCATGGTGTCGAGGATCTCGCCCGGTTCGCCGGTGGCCACGATCCGGCCGCCGCTCATCACCGCGGCGTAGTCGGAGACCCTCAGCGCGGTCCGGGCGAACTGTTCGATGCACAGGATCGAGACGCCGGACTCCGCGATCCGGGCGACGGTGTCGTAGAGCTCGTCGACGATCAGTGGGGCGAGTCCCATGGACAGCTCGTCGAGCAGCAACAGTGCCGGGTCGGAGGTGAGCGCGCGGGACATGGCGAGCATCTGCTGCTCGCCACCGGACATCGTCCCGGCCAGCTGGTTGCGCCGCTCGTGCAACCGGGGGAAGTAGTTGTAGGCGGTCTCCAGGATCGCGCCCTTCGCCACCCCCGCATACGACATCAGGACGAGGTTCTCCTCCACCGTCAGGTTGGGGAAGACGGACCGGCCCTCGGGCACGGTGCACAACCCGACCCGGGCCAGGTCCTCGGCCTTCGCGTCCTTCACGTGGATGCCCGCCAGGTGGATGTCGCCCGACGTGGCCTCCTTCTGGCCGCTGATCACCTTCACCAGCGTCGACTTCCCGGCACCGTTGGGGCCGAGCAGCGCCATCACCGCGCCCTTCGGTACGGCGAGGTCGACACCGCGCAGGACCTCGATCCGGCCGTACGCCGCGTGCAGGTCGATGACCTCGAGAATCGGAACACTCATGGGGTGACCGCCTCCAGCTCGCTCGTGTGGTCCGCGGCCCCGTGGTCCTCGTCGGAGTAGCCGAGGTAGGCGCGCTGCACCTTGCCGTCGGACCGGATGTCGGAGGGTGCACCCGAGGCGATGATCTCGCCGAAGTCGAGCACGTGGATCTCGTCGCACACGGTCATCACCAGGTCCATGTCGTGCTCCACCATCAAGATGGCGACGCCTTCGCCGGCGAGCTCGGTCAGGAGCGCACCGAAGGAATCGGTCTCCGTCTCGTCGAGCCCCGAGGACGGCTCGTCCAGCAGGAGGAGCATCGGGTCGCAGGCCAGCGCCCGCGCCAGCTCCAGCAACCGGGCGGCACCGGTCGGGATGGAGTCGGCACGCTCGTCGGCGTAGTCGCCGATCCCCACCCGGTCGAGCAGGACCTCGACCTCCAGCGCGGACCTGCCCTCCGAACGGAACCACGCCTTCGGCCCGCCGTGGATCTCGCGAGCGACCCGGACGTTGTCCTTCACCGAGAGCGAGCCGAAGGCCTCGAGTCGCTGGAAGGTGCGGCCGATGCCCTGGTGGGCCCGGCGATGGACCGGCCAACCGGTGACGTCACGGTCGCGGTACCGGACCCGTCCGCTGGTCGGCTTCTGCAGTCCGGTGATCACGTTGAAGCAGGTCGTCTTGCCGGCACCGTTGGGGCCGATCAACCCGGTGATCCGCCCACCATCGGCCGTGAAGGACGCGTGGTTCACAGCCGTCACGCCACCGAACCGGACGATCACGTCGTCCACCTCGAGCAGTGCCATCTCAGGCCACCCCCTGCGGCTCGTCGAGGGTCGCGTCGAGCGGTGCGTCGACGGAGCGGGCAGGCTCGGGCCGGCCCGGCTTGAGCAGGCCGTCCAGTCGTTCGCGCAACTGTTCCTCCCAGCGTGGAAGCAGCTTGTTCGAGCCCAGGCGACCGAGCTTGAAGAGATGGTTGGCGATGCCGTTCGGGTCGCGGCCGAGCAGGACCGCACCGAAGCCCAGGATGGCGAACAGCAGGCCGGCCAGCTCGGGAGCCGAGGACTGCCACACCGGCAACAGCATCAGCGCCGTACCACCGAGCAACGCACCACTCACCGACGTGACACCGAAGACCACGGCGAGGAGCAGCACCAGCAACGACTGGAAGTAGAGGAAGTCGGCAGCCCCGACGGTTCCCCGCAGGCCGGCGAACAGGGCACCGGCAACGCCCGCGATGCCCGCCGACAGCGAGAACAGTCCGACGCGGAACCAGCGCAGGTCCAGGCCGAGCGTGCCGCATCCCGACGGGCTGTCGCGGGTCGCGATCAGGATCCGCCCGATCGCCCCACGCCGCAGCCACAACAGGAACAGGCCCATCACGACGAAGGCCAGGACCATGAACCACACGTAGGCGGTGTCGCTCGCGATCTTCACGCCGAACACGGACAGGCGCTCGGTCGCCAGCGTGCCGTTGAACTTGAAGGCGTACTCGGCCTGGAAGATCATCTTGTCCATCAGCACGGCGAAGGCCATCGTCGACAGCGCCAGGTAGAGACCGGTCAGCCGCAGCACGGGCAGCGCGACCAGCGCGCCCACCCCCGCCGCGATCGCCGCCGCGAGCAGCAGCCCGAGGAGGTTGGGCTGGTCGAGCTTGGCGTAGGCGAGCGCACCCACACCGGCGAAGGTGAACTGGGCAAGGGAGACGTGGCCGCCGTACCCGGTGAGCAGGACCAGCGAGAGCATCACCATCGCGTACGTCGCCGCGACACCGATCAGGAGCACGTCCGAGCGCGACACGACCCCGATCAGCACGAAGGCGACGACGAGCAGCGCACCGCCTGCGCCGAGGCTCTTGCGCAAGGTGGGCACGGGTGCGGCCACGATGCCCTTGACCTGGCCGATCCGCAGCTGGGTCTGGGGCATCGCGACGACCACCACGAACAGGAAGATCGCCGGGATGACCGGACGGATGGTCGACCAGAAGCCGTCCGTGGGCAGGTACGCCACGGCCCAGGACTCCAGGATGCCGAGGCCCATCGCACCAGCGAAGGTGAGGGGAAGGCTCTTGAGCCGACCGAGCATCGCGGCGGCGTACGCGTTGATGACCAACAGCGTCAGCGCGTAGTAGTCCAGCCCCACGACCGGCGTCAGCAGGATCCCGGCCAGCGCCGCCAGGGACATGCCGATCGCCCACGCCAGCGCTGCGACGGTGTCCGGCTTGCCACCGAAGAACTTGAGGAGCTCCGGATTGTCGACGGACGCCCGCATGGCCGTACCGATGCGGGTCCTGTTCAGCAGCAGGTACAGGCCCGTCGCCACGGCGATCGAGCAGACGATCGTGATGAGCTGGTGCGCCGTGATGTAGGTGTCCCCCACCTGCCATCCGGTCTCCGAGTAGAACGGGAGGAGCACCCGCGGCTCCGGTGGCCAGATCTGCTGGGCCAGGCCGATCAGCCCCACCAGCAGTCCCACGGTGACGACCAGGGCGACCGAGACCGGCCCCTCCCCCAGGCCGCGCGTGACGAAGCGCTGGATGAACCAGCCGATCGCCGGCGCGACGACACCGAGCACGAGGAACAACGACAGCAACGGAGGCAGGCCCTGGCGCTGGCTGAAGTCCCAGAAGGTGAACGCCAGCACCATGCCGAAGGCACCGTGGGCGATGTTGAACACCCGGGTCGTCGTGTAGGTGAGCACCAGTCCGCTCGCCATGATCGCGTAGGCGGCCCCGGTGAACAGCCCGAGCAGCGTGAAGGCGAACAGTGAGCTCATCGGGTCAGCCTCCGATGCCGGAGTTGACCACTCGGCCGCACATGTACTTGCCCGGCGACACCTGTTGCCAGCGACCACCCTTGAACTGGGCGACCTTCAGGCACGGCGGAGTCGCCGACGTGCCGATGTTCATCGGCGTGTGGGCACCGTTGCCGGTCCAGCTCGAGGTGTTGTCCAGGGCCTGGACGAGGGATGCCCGGGTCAGCTTGCCACCGAGCGCGAGCGACTTCTCGACGAAGAGGCGGGCGGCAGACCAGGCGTAGAGGCCGTAGTAGTTCGGGATCGCACCGGGCTTCACCTGCTGGAGGTAGGACAGGTAGAGCTGGATCTCGGCGTTGTTCCTGTTCTCGAACAGGTCGTTGGCCGAGTAGATGTACGCGCCCTCGGCGAGGCTGCCTGCCTGCTCGATGTAGCGCTTGTCGTAGATCGTCGGGTCCTGGAGGAAGAAGTCCGGCTTGAATCCCTGCTGCTGCATGGCCTGCTGGAGCTTCACGCTGTTCTGGTAGGGACCCTGGTAGGCGACCGCCTTCACGCCCTTGGACTTCATCTGCTGGACGTACGGCGCGAAGTTGAACTCCGCGACGTCGATTCCCTGGAGGTAGGTGACCTTCCAGCCGGCACCCTTCTCGTAGCCGGCGGCCATGCTCTTGGAGTTGACCGGCGCGGCACCGGCGTTGATGTACAGGACTGCGGCGTTCTTCACCGAGCTGGGGAACTTCTGGGCGAACCACTTCGACGCGGAGTCCGGGATCAGGTTCGCCCGGATCGCGTAGGCGGCGAAGCACGACTTGCACGCCGCTCGCTCCGGGTTGACCGAGACCGCGCGGATGTCGGGAATGCCGCAGTTCGTGGCCGTGGCGGCGCCGCCACTGTCGAAGGCGGACATCGAGCCGACCGCGGCGAACGCCTGGTCGCAGGCCTTCACGTAGCCCTGCTGGTCGGCACCGGCGTCGGCCCGGCTGTCGAGGTTGACCAGCTCGAGCTTGCGCCCGCACAGCGTGCTCTGGGAGTTGAAGTACTCGATGTAGGCGCGCGTGGCCTGCTGGGCGGACTCGAAGATGCCGGGGACAGGTCCGGAGATGTCGGAGATGTTGGCCAGCGTGATCGTCTTGTCCGTGATGCCCTTCTGGTTCTTGAAGCCGGCGCAGGACCCTGCCTTGACCCCGCCGGTCGCCGATCCCTTGCCGCCACCCCCGCCGGAGCCGCTCGACCCTCCGGGTCCGGCCGCACTCCCGGTGCCGGCTCCGGGGTCACTGCCTCCGCTCGCCGCGGCGCCCGGATCGGCGGCCGCGGGATCCGTGGCCGCGCCGTCGACGGGACCAGCAGCGCCGCCGTCAGCGTTGGGAGCCCCGGCCTCGGCCTGCGCACCGGTGCCGTTGACGTCGGCCACCGTCCCCGGGTCGAGACGGGAGCCGCAGGCCGCGAGCAGCAGGACCAGGAATGCAGCGCCAACCAGGCGTACGACACGTAAGGCAGACAACGACGGCTCCTCCAGGGATGACCGGTCCCAGCGAGACCTTCACCGGGAGCAACGACACGATGTGACGTAGGTCATGCGTTTGGCAGGCAAAACTAGAACAAGTTTCATTTGATGGCAATCGTCGGCCGTTCGGGGGAACCGTGGAGTCGCCCCGGACGTCGCATGCATCATGAGGCTCATGCACATCACCCACGGCCACCCGCGGACCGTCGTACGCCTCGGCGCCATCGCCCTGACCACCGGGCTCGCCCTCACTGCAGCAGGCTGCAAGCACGAGAACGACGCGGCGACCGACGACGCGAAGGTGGAGAGCGAACCGTCGGCCACGCAGGACCCGCCCTCAGCGGTCCGTGACTACCCCGACTTCGCACCGCAGGACTACACCTACCGCCTCGAGGTGCTCTGCTACTGCCCGCAGGTCGGCGCCGTCCGGGTCACCGTCAAGGACGGCAAGGTCACCGAGGCGATCTCCACCTCCGGGGAGGCCAAGGGCCAGGCGGCCCCGGAGTTCGCCCGCCTGTCGATCAACGACATCATCGCGCGGGCCAACGACCCGCAGGTCGACGAGGCGGAGGTGACCTGGCCGACCGGCCAGGACCACCCCTCGGTGGTGGCGCTCGACCAGCTCAGGATGGCCACCGACGACGAGGTCACCTACACGATCAAGGATGTCGCGGTCAGCGGGGAATGAGTGCCCAGTAGTCGAGGTCGAGCAGCACGCCCGCTGCGTACTTCCCGGTCTCGGCGTCGCGCAGGGTCATCGACTCGTCGCGGTCCTTGGTGGCCACCAGGCGCAGGCGCAGCGCGCCGACGCTCGGCACCGACGTCTCGGCCTTCTCGAGCACCTCGGACCACGCGTAGATGGTGTCGCCACCGAACGCGGGAGCCGTGTGGGCGCCGGCATTGATCGCGGCGACCAGCTGCGCATTGGCGAGCCCGTTGAACGACAGGGCACGGGCCAGCGAGATCACGTGGCCGCCGTAGACGAGGCGGTTGCCGTCGGGGCGCGCCTGGACGTTGAAGTGCACCTTGGCGGTGTTCTGCCACAGGCGGGTCGCCTGCTGGTGCTCGGAGTCGGTGAGCGTCACGCCGTCGACGTGGTCGATCTTCTCGCCGACCTCGTAGTCGTCGAACCGGTGCGGTTCGCCTGCGGCGGCGAAGTCGTACGACGAGAAGTCCAGCCCGGCCGGGAGCACGAGGTCCGCCGCAGCGACCGCCGGCGCCAGGTCGGGTACGACGGCCTCGGGGGCCGGCGCGTCGACGTCACGCTTGTGCACCATGACCCACCGGGCCCAGTCGAGGGCGACCTCGCCGCGCTGGTTGGTGGCGGTCGAGCGGACGTAGACCACGCCGCTCTTGCCGTTGGAGTTCTGCTTGAGGCCGATGACCTCGGACGTGGTGCTCAAGGTGTCGCCCGGGACCACCGGCTGGTGGAAACGGCACTCGGCGTAGCCGAGGTTCGCGACCGCGTTGAGCGAGATGTCCGGGACGGTCTTGCCGAACGCGATGTGGAAGGCGATCAGCTCCTCGACCGGGTGCGGGTCGAGGCCGACCGATGCCGCGAAGGCAGCAGAGGACGGCACGGCGAACCGGGTCGGGTAGAGCGAGCCGTAGACGGCGCGGTCACCTTC
The DNA here is from genome assembly GCF_048654705.1 of Nocardioides sp. CPCC 206348. Classification (NCBI taxonomy): domain Bacteria; kingdom Bacillati; phylum Actinomycetota; class Actinomycetes; order Propionibacteriales; family Nocardioidaceae; genus Nocardioides; species Nocardioides sp. CPCC 206348. The sequence goes on along the minus strand of NZ_JBMCZA010000156.1, from coordinate 21,747 downwards.
GGTGACGGTGCGCGGCGTGGCGTGCTGGAGCACCTGCCCGACGGTGAAGTCCTCGAAGAAGTTGCCCGGGTTCGTCTTGCTGGTCGCGGTCACTTGAGCTTGTAGTCCTTCAGCAGCGAGCGGCCGATGATCATCTTCTGGATGTCGGAGGTGCCCTCACCGATGAGCATGAACTTGACCTCGCGCATCAGGCGCTCGATCTCGTACTCCTTGGAGTAGCCGTAGCCACCGTGGATCCGGAAGGAGTCCTCGACGACCTCGTTGGCCAGCTCCGCGGCGACCATCTTGGCCATGCCGGCCTCGACGTCCATCCGCTGGCCGGTGTCCTTGAGGCGCGCGGCGCGGACCATCATCGTGTGCGCGGTCTCGACCTTGGTCGCCATGTCGGCGATCCGGAACAGCACGGCCTGGTGCTCGGCGATGAACTTGCCGAAGGTCTTGCGCTGCTGGGCGTAGGCGATGCCGAGCTCGAAGCCGCGCCAGGCCAGGCCGCACGCGCGGGCGGCGACGTTGACGCGGCCGACCTCGACGCCGTCCATCATCTGGAAGAAGCCCTTGCCCGGCTCACCGCCGAGGATCTGGTCGGCGCTGATCTGGTGGCCCTCGAGGATGAGCTCGGTCGTCTCGACGCCCTTGTAGCCCATCTTGTCGATCTTGCCGGGGACGGTGACGCCCTGGGCGGTCTCGCCGAAGCCCGGCTCCTTCTCGACGAGGAAGGTGGTCATGTTCTTGTAGACGCTGTCGGCGCCCTCATCGGTCTTGACCAGCAGGGCGACCAGGGTGGAGGTGCCACCGTTGGTCAGCCACATCTTCTGGCCGGTGATGGAGTAGGAGCCGTCCTCCTGCTTGGTGGCCTTCGTCGACACGGCGGCGACGTCGGACCCCAGGCCGGGCTCGGACATCGAGAACGCGCCGCGGACCTCGCCGGTCGCCATCTTCGGGAGGTACTTGGCCTTCTGCTCGTCCGTGCCGTGCTGCATCAGCAGGTACGCGACGATGAAGTGGGTGTTGATGACACCGGAGACGCTCATCCAGCCGCGGGCGATCTCCTCGACCACGAGGGCGTAGGTCAGCAGCGACTCACCGAGCCCACCGAACTCCTCGGGGATGGTGAGGCCGAAGACGCCGAGCTCCTTGAGGCCCTCGATGATCTCGGTCGGGTACTCGTCGGCGTGCTCGAGCTCCTGCGCGACGGGGATGATCTGCTCGTCCACGAAGACACGCACGGCCTTCAGGATCTCGACCTGGTCCTCGTTGAGTCCCTCGGTCTGGCAAAGCTTCGGCATCAAAGTTCCCTTTCGCTGGTACGACCGACGGCACTGTACCCGTCGGTAGGGGCCCCAGCCGCCCGCTGAGATCCCCACGTGAACAAGGTCACGCAGGCGTCGCCGGGCATGCACTCCCGGACATCGGGGTCATCTAGCATGCGCGCCATGACCACCCCGTACGACGCCTCGCCCACGCCCGACGCGACCAGCGCCCAGCTGACGGAGCTCACCGCGGCCCTGCTGCAGCTCTCGAAGACGATCGAGGGCTTCCACCACGCGGTCATCGACTTCAACACCGTCATCGAGCGCGCCGACGCCCTCGTGGCGCGCGCGGAGGTCGCGCTGGCTCCGCTCGCCGCGACCCAGCAGGTCGGTGACCAGATCAAGGTCGCCAGCCAGCTCGCCGGCCAGGTGGCGAGTGCCGCGGTCAAGCGCGGCGTCGCGGCCGGCAAGGGCCTGACGCAGCGCACCTGATCACCGGAAGCCGAACTCCCGGGCCAGCGGCACGGCCAGCTGCTCGGAGTACTCGAAGGTGATGTGTTCGCGATCGCGCAGGGGTACGACGTCGCCGATCACCGGCGGGCACTGGCCGTCCGCACAGAACCACTTCTGCACGTCGATGAACTCGACGCCGGACGCCTTCGCGACGTCGCGGAAGACGTGCTGGCCGCGCACCGTCACCGGGCTCGGCGGGAACATGCAGTCGCCGAGGTCCACGTCGCGCCGTGACAGGCAGACGCCCGGCGAGCGCTGGACCTTGGGCACGTTGCCGAGCATCACCACGCGGTCCGAGGACTTCTCGAGAATGCTGAACTCCTCGGCGAGCCCGCGCTCCTGCCGGCCACCGGCCATCGTCGGGACCCGGTAGAAGTTGTTGGCGACGACGGTCAGGTCGGGCTGGAGGTCGGCCACCTGCTGCTCGGCCCATTCCTTGAACGCGGCGCACTCGGGCCAGGGCCGATCGCCCTTCTGGTCGCGGGTGACGGTGTTGGCCGGGCACCCGCTGAAGACCAGCTGGTAGACGGCGTACCCGTACTTCTTGCCGATCACGTTCAGGGCGGGGCCCCACATCCGGCCGTGCGAGTCACCGACGACCACGATCGAGCGCTTCGCGTCCACGTCACCGAACGGGCACAGCTTGGTGACCTCGAGGGTGTAGTCGCAGTCGCCCAGGGGCGCCACCGATTCGCGGAGGCGGCCCAGGTCGGGCTTCAGGCCGCCGGGGACCGGCCTCCCGTCCTTCGCGGCCAGGACGGATGCCTGGACGAGCGCGACGGTCGGGTCGTCGCTGAGGCCCTCGCGCTGGTAGTCGGTCGTGGAGATCTCGGGGTTGTCGGAGAGCCCGGCGATCTGGTGGTCCACCCACGCCCGCGCACCGAATGCGGACCCGATGACGAGCGCGAGGCTGATCGGGTAGAGACCAACGGCGCGCATCCGCGGCTTCCAGCGCACGCCACGCCGGAACGGCTCCTCGACCAGGTGGTACGACGCTGCGCTCAGCGCGAGGATCAGCACCAGCGCCAGCGCGAGGTGTGGACGACTCAGCCGCGGCTCCTCCCAGTGCGCCTGGGCGATCAACAGCACCGGGAAGTGCCACAGGTAGAGCGAGTAGGACCAGTCGCCCAGCACCCGGATCGGCTGGAGCGAGAACAGCCGGAACCAGTACGTCGACTGCGCACTCGTGCTCGCGCCCGCCGCGAGCAGCAGGCCGCTGCCGCCCACGGGGACCAGCGCGGCGATACCGGGCATCGGCGTCGCGGAGCTGAAGGTCAGCGTGGCGTACGCGATCAGGGCCAGTCCGGCGACGCCCGCCAGCTCGGTCAGCCAGCGCGGCGCGGCCGGCCGGCGTCCCCAGAGCAGGGTGGCCAGGAGCCCGCCGATGCCGAGCTCCCACGCGCGGGCCGGCGTGGAGAAGTAGGCGGCCGTGGGGTTGGTCTCGGTCACCCACACGGAGTACGCGAGGGACCCGAGGGTCACCGCACCGAGCACCGCCACGACCGCGCGGCGCAACGACCGGTTCGCGTGCTCAGGCAGGACGTGGCCCCACCGACGCAGGGCGACAGCGATCAGGAGCAGCAGGACCGGGATGACGACGTAGAACTGTTCCTCGACCGCGAGGGACCAGTAGTGCTGCACCGGCGAGGGCGGCTCGCCCTCGGCGAAGTAGTCGGTCTCGACCAGGGAGAAGCGGATGTTGGCGCCGAAGAACGCCGCCCAGACCGTGTCCTTGATGACCTCGATGCTGCGCACGAGGGGCAGGAAGTACGCCGCGGCGAACGCCGTGACGGCCAGCACCACGGTGGCAGCCGGGATCACCCGGCGAGCCCGGCGCGCGTAGAAGTCGACGATCGAGATCCGCCGGCTCTCGCCCGCCTCGCGCACGAGCAGGCCCACGATCAGGAAGCCGGAGATCACGAAGAAGACGTCGACACCCACGAAACCGCCCGCCGCCGTACGGAATCCGGCGTGGGCCAGGATCACCAGGCCGACGGCCAGGGCACGGAGGCCCTGGATGTCGGAGCGGAAGGACCGCGCCTCGGTCACAGCGGTCCTCCTCGGATGGCATCGGATTGACTCGGTCGGGTCGTGGGCAAGCGGCCACCGACGCCTGCGAGGAGGCCAGTTCGGAGCGAAGCCTCAGGTACGATACCCGCTATGCCCGACGACTCCGGGAAGCACCGGCACTCACGACGGGCAGATCTCCTGCCCGTCCTTGCCGTCGTGCTCCTGGGAGCCCTGATGCTCGGCATCGCGACGCTCTGGGACGGCGGGCTGCCCGACGCGGCGAGCGACGACTCCGCCAAGGACCCGGCGGCGGCCGCGGCGATCGACCCGGAAGTGACCGACGGGACCCGGCCCCGCAACGACCGCGAGGAACGCGCCACCGACGGCAGCATCATCGAGGGCGTGGAGGACTCCGCCCTCCTCGAGGACGTCAAGGCCGCCGAGGCACAGGTCAAGAAGGTCCGCATGGAGTCGGCGACCTTCAAGATCGCGACCTTCAACCTGCTGGGCAACAACTACACCGCCCCCGGCGGCTCACGCGCCAGCTGGCCCGACGCCGGTCCCCGCGCGTCCATGTCGGTCGGCCTGATCCGCGCCCACGGCGCGGACATCGTCGGCGTACAGGAGGCGAGGGCGCCGCAGTACGCCGCGGTCAAGGGCGGGCTCGGCTGGGACGCCTACTCCAAGCCCGGCGACACCGACAACGGCATCATGTGGAACCCGGCCGTCTTCGAGCTCGTCGCAGCCGACAACTTCCAGATCCCCTACAACGGGGGTCACCGTGCCCAGAGCATCGTGCGGTTGCGCCACAAGGACAGCCGGCGCGAGTTCTACGTCCTCAACATGCACACCACGTCGGGCCGCAGCGGATCCCGCACCGCCAGCCGCAACGCCGGCCTGCGGATCGCGGCCGACTACGTGAACTCGTTGAAGTCCGAGAAGGTGCCGATCTTCCTGATCGGCGACATGAACGACCGCGGCAACTTCTACTGCCAGGTGATCCCGAGGACCGGGCTGGTCGCTGCGCAGGGCGGCGGCGGGACCTGCGGCTCAGCGCCCCGGATGCGGCCCGTGGACTGGATCACTGCCTACGGCGGCGTCACCTTCAGCGGGTACGTCGACGACTTCTCCGCCGAGCACCGCCGCATCAGCGACCACCCCATCGTCGTCGCCAGCGCGACGCTCGTCGGCGCCAAGAACTGACCGGTCGAGCGCCTGGCCCAGCGCACTGCGCAGGGTGCGGACCTCGTCGAGCAGCGCCGCGGCCAGCTCGGTCGCCGTTGCGGCCACC
>NZ_JBMCZA010000156.1:9112-16644 GCF_048654705.1 Nocardioides sp. CPCC 206348 | reverse complement strand
AGGTCCTCGGGCACGCGCAGCGCCTCGATGTCACCGACGACGTCGATCGCGTGGTCGCGGAGCCAGGCGATCGCGGCATCGCCGCGCTCCCGGCACTCCGCGATGCGTTCGGCGGAGGGCCAGAACCGCTCTCCCCCGCGCGGCACGAGCAGCTCGTCGGCGAGGAAGGTGCGCAGGTACACGCCCCGGTCGAAGGCATTGCTGAACGAGTCCAGGTGGGCGTTCACCCGGCGCAGCGTCTCCGCCTCGACGACGCCCATGGACTCGTTGGGGAACGAGTCGTTGAGGTCATAGGCGTCCGGTGTCAGCTGGAGCAGGCCCGCGAACCGGTGCCAGATGTCGTCACGGGGGGCGGACGTGTCGAGCGGGAGCACGTGGATGTTCGCGAACGGCACGGCCCCGGACCACCGCTCGAGGACGAGCCGCAGGTCCAGCGTGCGCCAGTTCCAGATGTCGGTCGACCGCGAGGACTCGGTGCGGGAGTAGTCCTCGATCGAGGCGACCGCCTTGTTCTTCAGGCTCTCCTGCCAGGACGCGGCGAACAGGCCGAGGGGTTCGCGGGCGGTCACCACGAGGTCCACCTGCGCGGGCGCGAGCTGCTCGACCATGCGCCGGGCCTGCCCGGCGCTCGCGGCGGCGAAGAACTCGTGGCTGATCAGCGCGGTGCCCGGCCACGCCGCGATCTCCGCACGCAACCGGTCCCAGGAGCTGCGTTCGTCGTCGGCGCGCCGGGGGTGCCTCCCGAGGTGGGGGTCCTCGCACACGACCCGCGTCGACCACAGGTGGTCGCGACGCTCGGAACCGGGAAGCAGGACGCCGTCGTCAGCCAGCTGGTCCCGCGACCTCCAGAGGACGTTCTGGAGGTACGTGGTCGCCGTCTTCGGCAGTCCCGGGTGGACGTAGACGCGTTCGGCCATCAGGCACCCGTCACTGAGCGCGCTGGAACTTCTCGATGGCCTCGGCGATGCGGGTCTCGTCGCGACTCGCCATCGGGATCAGCAGTTCCTGGACGACATCGGCGAGCTCGGCCAGGCGCAGGTGGTGGCGCCGCAGCTCCGCGATCTCGCCCTCCAGGCCGGCCACGCGCGCTTGCAGCTGCTCGATCTCGTCCCGCTTGCTCATGCCCACTCCGCCACCAGTCGTCCGATTGCACGGGGCCGGCCGGCACCCGCGTCGTACTCCGTGGTCGACACCACGGTCCCACCCTGCGCCTCGACCAGCGCGACGAGACGGTCCAGCGCGAACGGGCGGATCCCGAAGTCGGGCTCGCCTCCCCCGGTCCAGACGTCAGCATAGAGTCGGCCGCCGCCACGCAGGGCGCCCGCCGCGAACCTTGCGAGCGCCTCGCGTCCGACGCTGTTGGTGGCGTCGAAGATGTGCCGGGCCAGGATGACGCGGGGCTCGGCGACCCGCGAGATCCGGGCGACCTCCGCGAGGGACGAGCGCCACTCCGTCAGGTTGAGGGTGCGGACCTCCAGCGGCAGGCCCTCGGTCCTGGCGACCTTCATGGCCCCCCGCGCACCCTGCGGCACGAAGTCATAGGCGGTGGTGGGGAAGCCCTGCCGCGCGAGCCACAGCGCGTCGCCTGCCTCACCCGCGCCGACATCGAGGACCCGCGTGCCCGGGGCGACGTCGGCGGCCACCCGTTCGGCGAGGTCGGACGGTGTCGCGCCGGGCGGGCGACCACCCTTGGCGTTCAGCTCGCGTTGCCACGGGCGACGCAGCGCCGACGTACCGCGGAACCAGCTGTTGAAGCGGTCGACCACGGGCTGCGGGGTCTCGAACTTGTACGCCGGGTCCGGCACCTTCCAGCTCGGGCCGTACATCGCCTCGAGGAGCTTCTCGGGACGGGCGGGACAGCTGAACTCCCGACCCATCAGGGAGCAGGTCCCGAACGGGTACAGCCACTCCTCCTCGAACGGCGTGCCCACCTCGCCGAGGAGGTAGAGCGTCCCGTGGTCGAGGAAGCCGCCGAACAGGTCGAGGCCACGCACCGAACCGTCGGACTCGCGGACGTCGATCCGGAACGCCCCGCCGCTGTAGCGGTGGGTGGCGAACCCGCGCTCGACCACGGCGCGCTGCAGGGCGAACGACTCCCGGATCACGTCCACCGGGGTGGAGTACGACGACACGTACCCCAGGTCGGCGTCCGAGTCGTGTCCCAGGAAGGTGCCCTCGCGGACCGCTCCCAGCAGGGTCCCGTAGGCCGGGAACGCGTTGATCCCGATGTCCTTCAGCATCTCGGTGACCTGCTCGATCGCGTCGAGCAGCGGCAGCAGCTGCTCCGGGCTGCGCACCGAGAACGTCGGGCTGAACCGGCCGGACTTGTCGAGGCTGATCTCCAGCCCGGCGGCGTTGACGAAGGCGATCCTGGCCTCGGAGTCGCCGAACGCGCGCTCGTCGTCGAACAGGACCTCGTCGCTGACGTGCTCACGCACGGTGATCCGGCTGCGGCCCTTGAGGAAACGGCGCATCCGGTCGGGCCACGCGGCCTGCCGCAGCCCGTTGGGCAGCTGCACCGTGTCGCGCACCAGCCAGAAGGACCAGATCCGGCGGTCGTCGAAGAGGACGTCGACCACGCGGTCCTCGCCTCGCGCGGCGAGCACCAGGCCGGCGTCGTCGACAGCGGTGACGCGGGTGCCACGGGCGGAGGCGACGAGGCCACGGAATCCGGCGGCACCCTGCGCGACCTTGCGACGCACGTGGCGCTCCCTCCCCGTTGATGGCCCTTCTCGGCGGCCCTGTCGGGCGTGCGCAAACGATAACGGACGGCCCCGGACGGTAGCGTTCGGTCCGTGAGCACCACCCCGTCCCGCGTGTTCGCGGCCAGGCTGGTCGGACTCCCGATCTTTGACCCCCAGGGTGACCAGGTCGGCAAGGTCCGCGACCTGGTCGTCACGATGCGCACCGAAGGCACCCAGCCCCGCGTCCTCGGCATCGTTGCCGAGGTCTTCGGTCGGCGACGGATCTTCGTGCCGATGACGCGGGTCACCAACATCGACAGCGAGCACGTCTACACGACCGGACTGCTCAACATGCGGCGCTTCGAGCAGCGCTCCACCGAGACCCTCGTCATGGGCCAGATGCTCGACCGCACCGTCACCATCACCAGCACCGGCGTCGCCGGCACCGTGTACGACGTCGCGATGGAGCCCGCGCGCACCCGCGACTGGGTGCTCAGCCGGGTCGCCGTCCGCGAACCGTCGAAGGGATTCCGGCGCCGCGGGCAGACCCATGTCGTCGAGTGGCGTGACGTCGTCGGGCTCACCCGGTCCGACGACCGCCAGGGCGCGACCCACCTGGTCGCCGCACTGAACGAGATGCGGCCCGCCGACGCGGCGAGCATCCTGCACGACCTGCCCGCCGATCGTCGTACGGCCGTGGCGCTGGCGCTCGACGACGAGCGCCTCGCCGACATCCTCGAGGAGATGCCCGACACCGACCAGGTCGAGATCCTCAAGGGCCTCGAGGCCGAGCGGGCCGCCGACATCCTCGAGGAGATGTCGCCCGACGACGCCGCCGACCTGGTGCGCGACCTGCCGCCCGAGACCGCCGAGATCCTGCTCCAGCTGATGGAGCCGGAGGAGGCCGAGGACGTCCGGCGGCTGATGAAGTACGTCGAGAACACCGCCGGCGCCATGATGACGCCGGAGCCGGTGATCCTCGGCCCGGACGCCACCATCGCCGACGCCCTCGCGCACGTGCGCAACCCCGAGCTCACGCCGGCCCTCGCGGCGCTGGTCTACGTCTGCCGTCCGCCGCTGGAGGCGCCGACCGGCAAGCTGCTGGGGGTCGCGCACATCCAGCGCCTGCTGCGCGAACCGCCGTCCACCCTCGTCGCCGGCGCCCTGGACGACTCGATGCAGTGGCTGAGCCCCGAGGCGACCATCGACGAGGTCGCGGCCCACCTGGCGACGTACAACCTCGTGGCGGCGCCGGTGACCGACGAGAACGGGCGACTGATCGGCGCGGTCACGGTGGACGACCTGCTCGACCACATGCTTCCCACGAACTGGCGTGACCGCGCGCCCCGACCCGGAGGCACGGGTCGATGAGCGACGCGCGCCGCACTCGGGACCGGCTGGACACCCCCCGCGAGGAGCGCCGGCAGCTCGTCAAGAAGCCCAGCTTCAACAGGGACGCCTTCGGCGTCTTCGCCGAGCAGTTCGCCCGGTTCATGGGGACCGCGACCTTCCTGATCTACATGACGCTGTTCGTCGTCGTGTGGGTCGGCTGGAACCTGCTCGCCCCGGACGACTGGCGCTGGGACACCTACCCGTTCATCTTCCTGACCCTGATGCTGAGCCTGCAGGCGTCGTACGCCGCCCCGCTGATCCTGCTCGCACAGAACCGCCAGGAGGCGCGCGACCGGGTGATCGCCGAGCAGGACCGGCAGGCCGATGCCCGCGCCCACGCCGACATGGAGTTCCTCGCCCGCGAGGTCGCGTCGCTGCGGATGTCGGTGGGTGAGGTGGCGACTCGTGACTTCCTGCGTTCGGAGTTGCGGACCCTGCTCGCCGACCTCGACGAGCGCGCCGACGAACGTGCCGAGTCTCACGAGGACGGCGGCGACGGAGCGCAACCCGCCCCTCACTAGACTCGGATGTTGTGAGTACCACGCAGCAGTCCCCGTCCGTCGAGCAGGTCATGACCGCGCTGGGCACGGTCAACGACCCGGAGATCAAGAAGCCGATCACCGAGCTCGGCATGGTCGAGAGCGTCGACATCGCCCCTGGCGACGGCGGATCCGTCGTGACGGTCAACGCCCTGTTGACCGTCGCCGGGTGCCCGCTCAAGGACACCATCACGCGCGACGTGACGGCCGCGGTCACCGCACTGGCCGGTGTCACCGGCGTCCAGGTCAACCTCGGCGTGATGTCGTCCGAGCAGCGGACGGGCCTGCACGCGACCCTGCGCGGCGGCGCCGCCGCACGCGAGATCACCTTCGCGCAGCCGGGCTCGCTCACCAAGGTGTTCGCCATCGCGTCCGGCAAGGGCGGCGTCGGCAAGTCCTCGGTGACCGTCAACCTCGCCCTGGCGCTCGCGAAGGCCGGCCGCAAGGTCGGCGTCGTCGACGCCGACATCTACGGCCACTCGATCCCGGCGATGCTCGGTGTCGCGGACTCGCGCCCGACCCAGGTGGACGACCTGATCATGCCGGTGCCGACTCCCTCGGGGGTCTCGGTGATCTCGATCGGCATGCTCAAGCCGAAGCGTGACCAGGTCGTGGCCTGGCGGGGACCGATGCTCGACCGGGCCCTGGTCCAGATGCTCGCCGACGTCTACTGGGGCGACCTCGACGTCCTGCTGCTCGACCTGCCTCCGGGCACCGGCGACGTGGCGATCTCGCTGGGCCAGCACCTGCCCGGTGCCGAGGTCGTCGTCGTGACCACGCCGCAGGAGGCCGCCGCCGAGGTGGCCGAGCGCGCCGGAACGATGGCCTCGATGATGCACCAGCGCGTCGTCGGCGTCGTCGAGAACATGAGCTACCTCCCCTGCCCCCACTGCACGCCCGAGGGCAAGGAGCACCGCCTCGAGATCTTCGGATCAGGTGGCGGCGACCGCGTGGCCGACACGCTCTCGAAGCGCTTCGGGTACGACGTCCCGGTGCTGGGCCGGATCCCCCTCGACATCACGCTGCGCGAGGGCGGTGACGCCGGCAAGCCGATCGTCGAGTCGAACCCGACGGCCCCGGCCGCGCAGGCCCTCAACGACATCGCCGACCGCCTCGACGGCCGTGGCCGCGGGCTGGCCGGCATGCAGCTGGGCCTCACGCCGAGCAACAAGTTCTGATCCCGACCACGGCTACCTGAGCACGGACTGAAGGGGGCGGCTGAATGTTCGGCATCGGATTCGGCGAGCTCGTCGTGATCGCTGTCCTCGCCGTCCTTGTCTTCGGCCCCGACCGGCTGCCCGAGCTCGCCCAGCAGGCGGGCCGGTTCATCCGTCAGATCCGCAAGTTCGCGAACAACGCGCGCGACGAGCTGCGCACCGAGCTCGGCCCCGAGTTCGCCGACCTCGAGCTCACCGACCTGGACCCGCGGGCGATCGTGCGCAAGCACATCGCCGAGGCGATGGCCGAGCTCGATGACCTCGAGGACGCCATCCGCAGCGACGACGAGACGCCGAAGCAGGTACCCCTCGATCTCGGCGAACGACCGCCGTACGACGTCGACGCCACCTGACCTGGTCGACCTGGTCGACCTGGACGACCTGGACGGATCAGGACGGATCAGGTCAGGCGCGGGACTGAGCCGCCGCCAGGGCCTCGAACGCCACCAGCAGGGTACGGCGGTCCTCACCCTCGACGAGCTCGCAGAAGTCGCCGCCGACGCGACGCAGGACGCCCTCGTGGCGACTGCCGTCACGCAGGTGCAGCACACAGGCCTCCCCCGCCTCGGCGATCCGGCGCAGGGCTGAGCCGAGTCCCAGGCGGGTGAGCGGCGACCAGGCGACGTCGGGGACCGAGCGCACCGAGGCCCCCTCGACGGTGCCGACCGCACGCAGGTCGATGACCCAGTCGCGGTCGCCGGACGCGACGAGCAGCCAGGTCTCGGCGACCCGCTCGATGATCCCGGTGACGGGACCGACGCCGCTCACGCCGAGCGTCACCGTCGTACCGACCGTTGCCATGAGCCGGCTCGCGAGCGAGACCTGCTGGTACTCCGACCGGCTGCGGTCGGCGACGTGCGCCGTGCGTTCGGCCGCGTGGAGCGCGCTCGCCTGATCCTCGAGATCGTCGAACAGCGCGAACAGATCGTCCTCCCAGCCCATGGCACCCAGACTCCCACGCCCGCGGGCCGTCGCTGCGAGCAGGTCCGGTCCGATGCCGCCTCCGCCTGTGGAGAAACGATTGACTCCGGTATCGAACGAATGCATCCTGAGGCAAACAGAAGCAAACGCAAGGATTCTCGGGATGATCGAAACAGCGAGCGACGCACGCGTCCGGATGCGTGGCGTGCTGCTCTGGACGGGCGTCACCGCCGGTTCCGTGGTGCTCGGCCGGACGGCCCTGTCCGGGGCAACCACCCTGGTGACAGCACCGGGCCCGGACTTCGTCTCACTCCTGGTCCAGTTCTGTTCCGCGGCGGCGCTCGTGTCCGTGGCGGCGCTCTGGTGGCTGACCACCGACGTCGTGCGCCAGGCCGTCCGACCGGGTTCGACCCGGACGCTGCCGGGTCGGGTGGGTGCGGTCCGGGGACTGCTGCTCGCCGCGTGCGGCATCGCGGTGTTCTCCACGACCGCGGGGGTCGCCCACGCCCACGAGGGAGCGGACGCGCCGCTCGACGCCGAGGCACTGGACGGCCTGCCGCTCCCCGACCGCGCGACGGGTGGCGGTCCGGCCGGGACTCCCCTCGATGCGCGTGTGGTCCGGGTCCGGCCGGGCGACTCGTTGTGGGCCATCGCCGCCCGGGCGCTCGGTCCGGGCGCCTCCGCGGCCCAGGTGACGTCGTACTGGCACCGGATCCATGCCGCCAATGCCGCCGTGATCGGGAGCGACCCCGACCTGCTCCTCCCCGACCAGCAGCTCC
>NZ_JBMCZA010000156.1:0-9061 GCF_048654705.1 Nocardioides sp. CPCC 206348 | reverse complement strand
CACCCAGGAGGAACCATGTCCGTCTCCCCGCCCGAACTCGTCGGCGTACGGCTCCCGGTGCCGGTCACCGCCACGCAGGGCACGCTCGCCCTCGCCCTGCTCCCCCGGCACGCGCCGCCCGAGCTGGCGGCACCCGGTGCCCGACCCGGCGCCACCGTCGTACCCATCGACCGGCGCCTGCGGCACACCATCGCGGAGTGGACCCACCGGTTCACCCAGGCCGCGCTCGAGATCGTCGGGGGCGACCGTCCGTCCTCGCAGCTGCTGCGCTGGACGTCGCCGGAGGTCTACGCCGACCTGCGTCGACGGGCCCAGCTGGTCGCCCGGGCCGGCGGCCACCAACCCGGCCTCGCCCGGGTGCAGACGGTCCGACCGGTCGTCCAGAGCGTGCACTCCTGCTTCGTCACCGACGACATCGTCGAGTGCGGGGTCCACGTGCGCCACGGCGAACGGTCGCGCGCGATCGCGGTCCGGTTCGAGCGGACCGGGCAGCGCTGGATCTGCACGGCCCTCGACTTCTCCTGACGTCGAGACCGGGGACTTCCCAAGTGTGACGTGCGTCACTACGTTACCTCTGGGTAATCCAGCCCCCGTCCCCACAGGAGATCCGCATGCTGCGTGCACTCGCGGCGGCCCTTGCCGTCGTCGGCGCGACACTCGTCGCCCCCCTCACCACCTCCCCGGCCCACGCGGACGGAGCCGGGGTCGGCACCCCCTGGGTGGTGTCCGTCGGTGACTCCTACATCTCGGGCGAGGCCGGCCGCTGGGCCGGCTCGTCCAACAGCAGCAGCGCCCGCGCCGATGCGCTGGGCTCCACCGCGTACTACGACAACGCAACCGGGACTGGCGAGGCGATCAACCGCTGCCACCGCTCGAAGAGCGCCGAGATCCACATCGGCGGAGGCGTCAACAGCCTCAACCTCGCCTGCTCGGGCGCCAAGACCGCGACCGCGACGGGCAGCGAGTTCAAGCCCGGACTCGACTTCTACAGCGGCAGCGAGGGCGTCGGCCAGGCCCGCGCGCTGCAGACCTTCGCCACGACCAACAACGTCCGGATGGTCGTCGTCTCGATCGGCGGCAACGACTTCAACTTCGCCGGGATCATCCAGCAGTGCGTCACCGACTTCCTCACCTCGCCGTCGTGGTGGAAGGACTACTGCAACGACGACAGCAGCGTGACCAGCAACTTCACCTCGGCCAACGTCACCACCGTGAAGAACCGGATCGCCGGCGCCCTCACCAACGTCCGTACGGCCATGCGCAACGCCGGCTACGCCGACACCCAGTGGACGATGCTCGTCCAGACCTACCCCTCGCCGATCCCGAACGGCGGCAGCATCCGCTACAGCCAGAGCGGCTACACCCGCCAGAACACCGGCGGCTGCGGCTTCTGGGACAACGACGCCACCTGGGCGAACAACTCGGCCCTGCCCACGATCAACAACACCGTCACCGGTGCCATCAGCCAGGCCGGCATCACCAACTCCAAGGTCCTCAGCCTGTCCAGCGCCTTCAACGGTCGCCGTCTGTGCGAGAGCGGCGTCGGCCTCTACGAAGAGGTGGGGATCGCCAACTGGCTGAGCACCGGCGCCGTCGACAAGACGGAGTGGGTCAACCAGATCCGCACCGTGACCACCGCCGGCGACAGCCCGTACTACATCCAGGAGTCGCTGCACCCGAACTACTGGGGCCAGCTCGCCGTCCGCAACTGCGTGCGCCAGGCCTGGAACGGCGGTACGCCGAAGGGCGGGTCCTGCGTGCGCAGCAGCACCGGCCTGCTGAACGGCGAGCCGAGGATGGCCCTGCAGTAACCGCGAGTTGGGGTTTGTCACCCCCGAGTTGTACGAAAAACACCACACCCCGCGGCCCGTAGGTCGTGGGGTGTGGTGTTTTCGTACAACTCGGGGGTGACAAACCCCAACTCGCGCTAGCCGTTGACGCGGGCGGTGAGGCCGCTGGGGCCACCCGGGGCGCCGTGGCACCGCTTGTACTTCTGGCCCGAGCCACAGGGGCACAGGGCGTTGCGGCTGGTCCCGGCGAACTCGTCGTCCGCGTTCGTCACGGTGCCCGGACCCCGGACCTCTTCGTGGCCGGTCTCGTCCGGAGCCGAGTAGGACAGGTTCTGCGGCTGCTTCGGGGCGTCCAGGCCCTTGGCCTTGACCTTGGGGGTCTTGAGCTCCGCGGAGATCGACGCGAGGTCGACGTCGCCACCGGCGCCGACGCCCACGGGCGGCTCGGCGAGCGCGCCCTCGTGCATCGGACCCACGTGACGGGTGCCGTCCGCGTGGTAGTGGACCTCTTCCTCTTCCTCGTCGACCTGGACCTCCAGGTTGAACAGGAAGCCGACGGTCTCCTCCTTGATGCCGTCCAGCATCGCGGCGAACATGTCGAAGCCCTCGCGCTGGTACTCGACCAGCGGGTCGCGCTGCGAGTAGGCCCGCAGGTAGATGCCCTCGCGGAGGTAGTCCATCTCGTAGAGGTGTTCACGCCACTTGCGGTCCAGGACCGAGAGCACGACGCGGCGCTCGAGCTCGCGAGCAACCTCCTCGCCGACCTCCTCCTCGCGACGGTCGTACGCCGCGTGGGCGTCGGCCTGGAGCTTCTCGATCAGCGTCGCGCGGTCCAGCGCAGCCGCGGACCCGGCTTCCTCGACCAGCTCCTTCGGCGTCACGGACACCGGCCAGAACTGCTTGAGGTCGGTCCACAGCTGGTCGAGGTCGCCCTCCTCGACGAACTCGTCGATCGAGCCGCTCACCGTGCCGGTGACGACGTCATCGATGAACGTGCGGATCTGGCTCTCGAGGTCGACCCCTTCGAGCACCTCGCGGCGCTCGCCGTAGATGACCTTGCGCTGGCGGTCCATCACGTCGTCGTACTTGAGGACGTTCTTGCGGGACTCGAAGTTCTGCGACTCGACCTGGCCCTGGGCGTTGGCGATCGCGTTCGTGACTCGCTTGTTCTCGATCGGGATGTCGTCGGCGATCTTGAGCAGCAGCAGGACCCGGTCGACCCAGTCCGACTTGAACAGCCGCATCAGCTCGTCCTGGAGCGAGAGGTAGAACCGGCTCTCGCCCGGGTCACCCTGACGACCGGAACGACCACGCAGCTGGTTGTCGATGCGGCGCGACTCGTGACGCTCGGTGCCGATGACGTAGAGACCGCCGAGGTCACGGACCTCGTCGTGCTCCTTCTCGACCTCGTGCTTGAAGCGCTCGACCATCGCGGGCCAGGCGGCTTCGTATTCCTCGGCCGTCTCGCCGACGGGCTCGAGGCCCTGCTTGCGCAGCTCGGCGTCGGCGAGGAACTCCACCGAGCCACCGAGCATGATGTCGGTGCCTCGACCGGCCATGTTGGTGGCAACCGTGACGGCGCCCTTGTGGCCGGCCATGGCGACGATCTTGGCCTCTTCGGCGTGGACCTTCGCGTTCAGGACCGAGTGGGCGACGCCCTTCTTGGTCAGCGCCTTGGAGAGGTACTCCGACTTCTCGACCGAGACGGTGCCGACGAGGACCGGCTGGCCCTTCTCGTGCCGCTCGACGATGTCGGCGACGACGGCGTCGTACTTGGCCTCTTCGGTGCGGTAGACGAGGTCGGCCTGGTCCTTGCGGAGCATCGGCTTGTTCGTCGGGATCGGGACCACGCCGAGCTTGTAGATCTTGTCGAACTCGGACGCCTCGGTGAGCGCCGTACCGGTCATGCCGGAGAGCTTCGGGTAGAGGCGGAAGTAGTTCTGCAGCGTGACGGTCGCGAGCGTCTGGTACTCCTCGCGGACCTTGACGCCCTCCTTGGCCTCGATCGCCTGGTGCAGGCCGTCGTTGTAGCGACGTCCGGCGAGCATGCGGCCGGTGTGCTCGTCGACGATGAGCACCTCGCCCTCCATGACGACGTACTCCTTGTCGTTGCGGAAGAGCTCCTTGGCCTTGATCGAGTTGTGCAGGAACGAGATCAGCGGGGTGTTGGCCGACTCGTAGAGATTCTCGATGCCGAGGTGGTCCTCGACGCGCGTGATGCCGTCCTCGAGGACCGAGATCGTGCGCTTCTTCTCGTCGACCTCGTAGTCGACGTCCTTGGTCAGCTTCTGGGCGATCTTGGCGAACTCGCCGTACCACTTGACCTCGTCCTGGGTCGGACCGCTGATGATCAGCGGGGTCCGGGCCTCGTCGATGAGGATCGAGTCGACCTCGTCGACGATGGCGAAGTTGTGGGTCCGCTGGACGCAGTCGGCGAGCACCGAGGCCATGTTGTCGCGGAGGTAGTCGAAGCCCAGCTCGTTGTTCGTGCCGTACGTGATGTCGCAGGCGTAGGCCTCGCGCCGCTCGGCGGGCCGCATGCTCGGCAGGATCACGCCGACGGACAGGCCGAGGAAGTGGTGGATCCGGCCCATCATCTCGGACTGGAACTTCGCCAGGTAGTCGTTGACGGTGACGACGTGGACGCCCTTGCCCTCGAGGGCGTTGAGGTACGCCGGGAGGGTCGAGACCAGGGTCTTGCCCTCACCGGTCTTCATCTCGGCGATGTTGCCCATGTGCAGGGCCGCGCCGCCCATGATCTGGACGTCGAAGTGGCGCTGGCCGATGACGCGGCGGGCCGCCTCACGCACCGTGGCGAACGCCTCGGGGAGGAGGTCGTCGAGGTCCTCGCCCTCGGTGAGGCGCTTGCGGAACTCGTCCGTCATGCCCCGCAGCTCGTCGTCGGACATCGCCGTGAAGTCGTCCTCGATGGCGTTGACGGCCTTCGCGATCGCTTCGAGCTGTCGGAGGATCTTGCCTTCTCCGATACGGAGGAGCTTGTCAATGATCACTGGCACGGCGCCAACTCTACCTAGGCAGAACTAGACCTGGGATTCGCGGCCACGGTCGTATGCGGCGAAGGCATCGGCCCGCTCCTGCTCGATCTTGCGTCCGAGCCAGTAGGCGGCCCCCCACAGCAGGGCGAAGAGCGGCCCGAGCGCCCACATGATCCCCACCACGAACCCCAGTCCGATCGCGGCGACCTGGATCGCGTGGCCCAGGTAGTAGGCCGAATCCCGGCGCAACATGCCGGCCGCCAGCACGCACGCGACCGCCAGGCCGAGGCCGACGGAGAGCGCCACCGCCGGGCGGACGTCGGAGAGCGAGATCATCACCGGGATGGTGAGGCCGAGCGTGATCGCCTCCAGCGAGAGTACGGCGGCGCACATCGCGCGGCGCGGGGACTTCTGCCGCTCGGGGTCGGGCGGACCGGCCTGCTCCGAGGTGTCCGCCTCGTTCGTCGGGTCGCTCACTTGTTGCCTCCGAGGAGCACCCGCGCCTCGCCGACGGTGACCACGGAACCGGTCACCAGGACCGCTCCGGAGCTCAGGGCGTCGTCGCCACCCGACTCGGCGCGGCCGGCGGCCTCGTCGATCGCGTCGGCCAGGACCGGGACGACGGAGACCCGGTCCTCACCGAAGACCTCCCGGGCCGTCACGGCGAGCTGCTCGGCCGGCATCGCGCGGGCCGTGGAATTCTGGGTGATGACGACGTGCTCGAGGTGCGGCTCGAACGCGGCGAGCAGGCCTTCGGCGTCCTTGTCCCCCATCACGCCGATCACGCCGATGAGCGGGGCGAACTGGAAGGAGTCGTCCAGCGCGGCGGCCGTGGCCTCCGCGCCGTGCGGGTTGTGCGCGGCGTCCAGCACGATCGTGGGGCTGCGGCGCACGATCTCCAGGCGTCCGGGCGAGGTCATCTCGGCGAAGGCGGCGCGCACCAGCTCGTCGCTGAGCGGCTCGTCCCCGCCGAAGAACGCCTCGACCGCAGCCAGGGCCGCCGCCGCGTTCTGCGCCTGGTGGACGCCGTAGAGCGGCAGGAAGATCTCGTCGTACCGGCCACGCAGGCCCTGGAGGTCGATCATCTGGCCACCCACCGCCGGCGAGCGGGTGACGACACCGAACTCGAGGCCCTCCCGGACCAGCGTGGCACCGACCTCGGTGGCCCGCTCGAGGATCACCGCCGCCGCTTCGCCCGACTGCTGGGCGACGACCACGACCGCGCCGGGCTTGATGATGCCGGCCTTCTCACGGGCGATCGCCGCAACGGTGCCGCCGAGGAAGTTGGCGTGGTCCATCGCGATGGGCGTGATGACGGCGACGTCGGCGTCGATGACGTTGGTCGCGTCCCACGATCCACCCATGCCGACCTCGACCACGGCGACGTCGACCGGTGCGTCGGCGAAGGCGCCGTACGCCATGCCGACGACGGCCTCGAAGAAGCTGAGCGGGTGGTCCTCGGCGGCGTCGACCAGGCCCATGTACGGCGCCACGTCGTTGAACGCCCGCACGAAGGCGTCATCGTCCAGCGGCTCGCCGTCGATGCTGATCCGCTCGCTCATCTTCTCGACGTGCGGGCTGGTGAAGCGGCCGGTGCGCAGGTCCAGGGCGCGCAGCAGCGCGTCGATCATCCGCGCCGTCGACGTCTTGCCGTTCGTGCCGGTGAGGTGGATCGACCGGAACGCAGCGTTCGGGTCACCGAGCAGCTCGGTGAAGGCGCGGATCCGGTCGAGCGACGGCTCGAGGCGGGTCTCGGGCCAGCGGGACAGGAGGGCGTCCTCGGCCTCGGCGAAGGTCTCGGCAGGGCGCGCTACGGGCTCAGTCATGGGATTCGGAGTCTAGTGGCGAACCGCTGTAACTAGGGTGTCGGGCCAGAGGGAGTGATCACGGGTGAACATGACTGGGGGACGACGGGTGCGCGCGCTGGTCGCTGCGCTCGTCGCAGTGACGATGGCGGCGTCCGCCTGTGCCGGTGACGGCCAGGCCGCCAAGCCGAAGGCGGCAGCGAGCTCGGAGGCGCCACTGATCCCCGAGGAGACCGAGCTCCCGACCACGCTGCCGAGCGATGTGCTGGCCGGGGAGATGCAGGACCTCGCCAAGCTGGCCGAGCGCCTGGCCCAGAAGCTCCCGAAGCAACGGCGACCCAAGCCGATCGACATCGCACCCGGCAGCGAACGGTGGCGCGTCGGCGCCGCCTACCGCGGCTACTTCGCCGACCCGGACATCCTGCGCCACGGCGACAACTGGTACGCCTACGCCACCAACACGTCCGGCCTGCGGCTCCCGACCCTGACCTCGCGGGACCTGCGTACCTGGACTCCGCTGGCGACGCGCGGCGGCCGGAAGGTCGACCCGTTGCAGGCGGCGGGCTGGGTGCACAGCCGGAGTGGGGGCCAGGATCTCTGGGCGCCGGGCGTGGAGCGGATCGGCAACGGCTGGACCGCCGCGTACGCCGCTCCGGCCGGAAGGAGCGGCGGGCAGCGGCACAACTGCATCGGGCTGACCCGTGGTTCGTCGCCCGGCGGTCCGTTCCGGCCCGTGGGCGAGCAGATCTGTTACGGCGAGGCGCAGCTCGGTGTCATCGACCCGGACATCTTCGTGGACGACAAGCACGTGCCCTGGTTGCTGTGGAAGTTCTCCGGCGTGGTGAATCGCCGTCCCGCGGGCCTCTTCGTCCGCCGGCTCAACGCCGAGGGCACCGGCTTCGCCCCCAGGTCACAGACCCGCGAGCTGCTGACGCTGTCGCAACCGTGGGAGGGCGACACGATCGAGAACCCGAACATGGTCCAGTTCCGGGGCGTGACCTACCTCTTCTTCTCGGGCAACAACTACGAGAACGCCAACTACGCCACGGGCTACGCGATCTGCGCCGGCCCGGAGGGGCCGTGCGTCCGGCAGAACCGGGGCGCTCCCCTGCTCTCCACGCAGTCGACCGGCAATCTCGGACCGGGAGGCGGCAGCGCCTTCGTCGACGGGAACTCCCTGCGGATGATCTACCACGCGTGGGACCGCGTCGGGCGGCTCCGGCGGATGCACATCGCGAGCTTCTGGCAGCGCGAGGACGGGACGCTCGAGGTCGTCGACCCGGGCTGATTCCGGGCTGGTTCCGGGCTGAGCCGGGCTGGCTCAGCTGCGTTCGACGAGCATCCGCATCCAGCCGGCCACCTGGCGCATCATCGGCTCGGCGGCGTCGAACACCGCCGCGTGGCGCCAGAAGCCGTGGATCTGTCCGGCGTAGCGCGTGGCCACCACCTCCACCCCGGCTTCGGCCAGCAGCAGCGCGAGGTGCTCGCCCTCGTCGCGCAGCGGGTCGTGCTCGGCCGTCGTCACCAGGGTCGGCGGGAGCGTGCCGAGCCGGTCCGACAGGAGCGGTGCGAGATCGGGGTCGGTGAGGTCGGCAGCCGTGGCGGCGTACTGCTGCCAGTACCAGGCGGCCTCGTCAGGACTGAACCCGTCGGCCGCCGTGCGGTAGGAGTCGTACGACGCCGTCGGGTCCAGGAACGGATAGAGGAGCGCCACGCCCGCGAACCGGTCCGGACGACGCAGCGCCGTGACGAGGGCGAGGTTGCCGCCCGCGCTGTCTCCGTGGCTGAACGTCGGCAGGCCGGAAAGGTCGGGCTGGGTGTCCAGCCAGTCCAGTGCGGATCGGACGTCATCGACGGCCGCCGGGAAGCGGTGTTCCGGGGGTTGGCGGTAGTCGACGCTCAACACGGCGGCCCCGGCGATCCGGGCGAAGCGACGCACGGCCGCGTCGTGGACCTCGACATCGTTGAACACGAACCCGCCGCCGTGTGCGTGGAGCACCACGGCGTCGTACCCGGCCGGGAGATAGAGGCGGGCCGGGACTCCACCCGCGTCCACGTCACGGACCTCGGCGAGCGATTCGCGGGCATCGGCCCGCGCGATCAGCCGTTGCTGCTCCCGCGCGGAGTCGATGTCGAAGCGGGGGTCGGTCACCGGGAGCGCGGCGGCGTCCCGCTCGACCGCCCGGCGTGCCTGGGGGTGCAATGCCATGCCGGCACCCTAGGCGCGTCAGGCGAAGCGGAGCTCGATGGTGTCGGCGACGGCCTCGTAGCCCAGCGCCTGGTAGATGGCGTTGGACGTGGGGTTCGCCTGGTCGGTGAACAGGATGACCCGGTTGCCCGCGTCCTGCAGCTCGGCGGACACCTGGGCGACCGCGGCACTGGCCAGGCCCTTCCCGCGCTGCTCCTTCGGCGTGAAGACCGGCCCGACCCGGGCCACGCCGTAGGCCGGCGGGTTCCAGCCGGTGAGGTG
>NZ_JBMCZA010000155.1:34480-34633 GCF_048654705.1 Nocardioides sp. CPCC 206348 | reverse complement strand
CTCGCCGGCTAGCGCTGGCCGAGCAGGTCGAGGGTGCCGGTGAAGACGTCGTCGAGGGCACGTTCGGCGGCGCCGGTGGCGGCGGCTTCCGTGCCGAGCTCGCCGAGGCGGAGGTCAGGTCGGGCGCGGCCACCCAGCGCAACCGCGGCGTCG
>NZ_JBMCZA010000155.1:31621-34364 GCF_048654705.1 Nocardioides sp. CPCC 206348 | reverse complement strand
CGGGCCACCTCGGCCGCGGTCTCCCGCGGCGTACCGGACTCCTCCATCCCGACGGCCGCGAGCAGCGCGTGGAGGCCGACGGAGGCCTCCCAGCATCCCGTCCGGCCACAACCACAGACCGCCCCGGGCTCGCCGATCGGCAGGTGGCCGACCTCGCCGGCGAAGCCACGGGCGCCGCGCAGCAGCTGCCCGTCGGAGACGATGCCGGCTCCGATGCCGACCGTTCCGGTGAGGTAGAGCAGATGGCCCGCGCCGCGACCGGCGCCGAGGCGCAGCTCGGCGAGGGCGGCACAGTCGGCGTCGTTGACGACCCGGGTCCGGGCCGACCAGCCGAAGACCCCGTCGACGGCGTCGGCCACGCCCGTTCCCGTCAGGTCGAGGTTCGGCGTCCAGACCGCGGTGCGGTCGTCGCCGTCGACCAGTCCGGGCAGCGCGACAGCAGCACCGACCGGATGCAGACCGTCCGCGGACAGGCGGGCCGCGACCTCGTCGGCCAGGGCACTGAGCGCCACGCCGACGTCGGCCACGTCCGGCACCGGCCGGGTGACCTGCCATCGCGGCGTGCCGGCCAGGTCGAGCACCACGGCCGACACGTACTCGACGTTGACCTCGAAGCCCACGCCGACGGGACGGCCGTCCGCCAGCGTCAGGCGCTGACCGGGCCGGCCGCGTTCGCCGCTGCGCACCTGCTCCAGCTCGCGCACCACGCCGGCCTCCTCGAGGCCGCCCGCGATCGTGCCGACGGTGGCCTTGGCCAGCCCGGTGCGCAGAGCCAGTTCCGCACGGCTTGCCGGGCCGTCGTACCGCAGGGTGCGAAGCAACGCCGCGGCGTTGCGCCGGCGGAGCGACTCGGTGGCGTCAGCCACGGACGCCGTACAGGTGCTCGAGGGCGAGCTGGTCGAGCCGCTCCATCGCGACCTCCCGCGCCGCCAGCGCCTCGATGTCCGGCAGCGGCCACGACTGGAGCTCCCGCCAGCCCTCCCCCGCACCGAGGGTGGGTACGGCGAGCTCCGGCAGGCCCGCTTCCTCGAGCGCAGCCTGCACCTCGGGATCGCCCCGGAACGCCCGCACCTTGTCGCGCAGGAACAGGTAGTTGTCGATGCACGCCTGCGCCGAGACCCACACGCCCGCATCCGTCTCCGGTCGCACCGGCTTGTAGTCGAAGTGCACCGGACCGTCGTACCCGCCCGAGAGCAGGGTGTCGACGACCCAGAAGGCGCCGCGCACGTTGCCGGCCCCGAAACGGAGGTCCTGGTCGTACTTCGGTCCGTTCTGGCCGTTGAGGTCGATGTGGAAGAGCTTCCCCTGCCACAGCGCCTGGGCGTAGCCAGCAGCAGCGTTGAGCCCCGCCATCTCCTCGTGCCCGATCTCCGGGTTGACGCCGACCAGCTCGGGGCGGTCGAGGGTCTCGATGAACGCCAGCGCGTGACCGACCGTCGGGAGCAGGATGTCGCCTCGCGGCTCGTTGGGCTTCGGCTCGATGGCGAACTTCATGTCGTAGCCCTGGTCGGTGACGTAGTCGCCGAGGACGTTGAACGCCTCCTGGTAGCGGTCCAGGGCGACGCCGACGTCCTTCGAGGCGCCGTACTCGGCGCCCTCGCGCCCGCCCCAGCAGACGTAGACCTTCGCACCGAGCTCGGCGGCCAGGTCGATGTTGCGCATCACCTTGCGGATCGCGAACCGTCGGACGTCGCGGGAGTTCGACGTGAACGCACCGTCCTTGAACACCGGGTGCGTGAACAGGTTGGTGGTGGCAGTGGTGACCACGAGACCGGTCTCGGCGAGGCCCTTGCGGAAGCGCTCGATGATGGCATCCCGGGTCGCGTCATCGGACCCGAACGGGATCAGGTCGTCGTCGTGGAAGTTCACGCCGTAGGCACCGATCGCGGCCAGCTTCTCCAGCGCGTACACGGGATCCATCGGTGCGCGGGTGGCGTCGCCGAACGGGTCGCGGGCCTGCCACCCCACTGTCCAGAGCCCGAAGGAGAACTTGTCGGCGGGGGTAGGCGTCGGGCGGTTCATCGTGATTCCTCATCTCGGTGGAGGGTGTCGCGGAGCGCGGCATAGCGCTCGCGGACTTCGGGGTCCGGAGGACCGGTCAGGGTCCCGGCGATCGGGAGCGGCCAGGCGGGTGGGTGGGCAGTACCGGCCAGCGCCCAGGCAGCCTGGCGCGCGGCCCCGCGGGCGACGTACTCCCCCTCCTGAGGGAGTACGACGTCACGACCCAGCAACGAAGGGGCGATCGCCCGGACGGCGGGATTGCGGGCCGCTCCCCCGACGAGCAGGACGCGCCGGGGCTCGACGCCGGTCCGGGCCACCAGGGCGTCGACCGCGTCGGCGAGCGAGCAGAGCAGTGCCTCGACGGCAGCGCGAGCGAGGTCGCCCCGGGTGGTGCCGGGGTGCAGTCCGGCCCAGGTCCCGGTGGCGGCGGGGAGGTTGGGGGTGCGTTCGCCGCCGTAGTAGGGCGACAGGGTGACGCCGCCGGCGCCGGGTGTCGAGGCCAGCGCGAGGGTGGCCAGCTCCGCATGGGAGACACCGAGCAGACGGGCCTGCAGGTCGAGGATCCCGGCGGCGTTCATGGTGGTCACCATCGGGAGGTAGCGGCCGGTGGCGTCGGCGAAGCCGGTGACGGTCCCGGTGCCGTCGGCCACCGCGTGGGCGGCCACGGTGGACGCCACCCCCGAGGTGCCGATGGAGACCAGCACGTCGTCGGGACCGAGGCCGAGGCCGAGAGCGGCGGCCA
>NZ_JBMCZA010000155.1:31206-31566 GCF_048654705.1 Nocardioides sp. CPCC 206348 | reverse complement strand
GGCACCTCCGCCTCCCGGCCGAGCGCGGAGGCGAGCAGGTCCGGCCGCCACCGGCCCACCCCACCCAGCGCACCGGCCGAGAAGTAGCCGGTCCCCGACGCATCCCCGCGATCGGTGAAGGGTGGCGTCCCCGGGGCAGCCGCGTGCGCGGACACGTAGTCGTGGGGCAGCAGCACGCCCGCGACCCGGGCAGCGGCGGCCGGCTCGTGGTCGCGCAGCCAGCGCAGCTTGGTGCTGGTGAACGAGGCGACCAGGACGCTGCCCAACGCGTCGGCACACGCCTGCGGACCGCCCAGCTCGTCGATCAGCTGGACCGCGGAGGCAGCCGAACGCGTGTCGTTCCACAACAGGGCGTCGCGG
>NZ_JBMCZA010000155.1:30883-31196 GCF_048654705.1 Nocardioides sp. CPCC 206348 | reverse complement strand
CCCAGCTCGTCGATCAGCTGGACCGCGGAGGCAGCCGAGCGGGTGTCGTTCCACAGCAGGGCGTCGCGCACCGGGTCACCGGAGGCGTCGAGCACGACCATGCCGTGCTGCTGCCCGCCCACCGCGACCGAGTCGGCCCGCTCCAGCAGCCCGGACGTTGCCTCGTCGAAGGCGCGCAGCCAGGCCCGTGGATCGACCTCGGTCCCCGGCGGATGAGCGGCCGACCCGCGCGCCACCACGGCCCCGTCGTCGGCATCGACGAGCAGGGCCTTGGTTGATTGGGTGGAGGAGTCCACACCGAGGACGAGCGGCA
>NZ_JBMCZA010000155.1:0-30815 GCF_048654705.1 Nocardioides sp. CPCC 206348 | reverse complement strand
CCACGCCTGGAATCGCCGCCACCCGCGCCGGATGATCCGCCAGGCCAGCCACAGCGTGACCAGGCCCAGGAGCAGCAGCACCAGCGAGATCGAGGCCGCGACGTAGGGGTGCTGCACGGCGAACACGACCACCGCGAGCACCGTGATGTCCTCGCCGAGGCTGATGCCGATGTTGGTGAACGGCTCCGGGGAGGTGTTCACGGCCATCCGGGTCCCGGTCTTCACCGAGTGCGATGCGAACGCGGTCGACCCGCCCACCAGGCCACCCGTGATCTCGTTGAGCGAGCCCGAGTCCCCGGCGATCAGGACCCCGATCACCCCACCGACCACGGGCCGGATCGCCGTCGAGATCACGTCCCAGCCGGAGTCGACGTACGGGATCTTGTCGGCCACGAACTCGAAGCCGTAGAGCAGCCCCGCGACCACGAGCACCTCCCAGCGCCCGAGGACGTCGGGGATCGTCTCGACCGTGCCGAACCGGTCCGCCAGCCCGAGGACGAGCACGACGAGATAGCTGTTGATGCCGCTGGCCCAGCCGGACGAGAACGCCAAGGCGAGTGATTCCACGTCGTCAGGTTAGGACCGAACCCGCCCCGGCAGCGGGACGTGCAGGGTCAGCGCACGTCGACCCAGACCATGCGGTGGTCGGACGTGGGGAACGGAAAGGTCCCGGTCAGTCGGTACAGCGGGTCGGCCACCGTCGGCCAGAACACTCCTCCGCCCCGCACCTTCAGCCGACGGGACGGCAGGACGTAGTCGACCCGCAGGTTGCCCGGCGCACCGTCGGCGAAGTCGGCGGTGTCGTACCTCGCGTCGCCCGTGTGCGTGAGGTTCGCACCGCCCTGCAGGAGCGCAGCCTCGGGAGCACCGGCCGACGAGGGCGCGAACCGGCTGTTGACCAGGGGGTGGTCGAGCAGCTGGAGGATCGCGTCGTCGACCGAGTCACCGTCCTCGGGATCGGCGTTCTGGTCGCCCGCGATCACGAAGCTCGAGCCGGGCCGCAGGCCGCCGTACTGGCCCTCGTCGTCGTAGATGTAGCCGCCGCGCGCCGGGCCGGAGACGTAGTCGGCCCAGAACCGGATCTCGTCATGGTTGCGCTTCCCGTTGCGGTCCTCGACACCGTCGAAGGTCGGGGGCGTCGGGTGCGACACGAGGAAGTGCACGGTGTCCCGCCCCACCTTGATCGGGACGTCCCAGTGCGACTTCGAGGAGAGGCGGAAGACCGCGAGCTCCTCCGGTGAGTACCAGTCGGCAGGGGCGCTCGTCGCCGGGTCGTCCGGGAGCAGCGCGCCCGGCATGTCGGCCCAGCGGAAGGTCTGGAAGGTGCGGACCGCAGCCGTGTCGATCGGGTACTTCGAGTACACGACCAGGCCGTACTGGCCCGGGAAGAGCCCGAAGCCGAATGCGTCGTCACCGCCGCCGACCTGGCCGTTGTTGTTCAGGTCGAAGCCGCTGGGGATGCCCGTGTTCGACGCAGCGACGTAGGCGTAGGGGAACTCCACCGGGTCGGCGCCGTTCTGCGACACCTCGAGGTAGTTGTCACGGAACAGGTCGACGGCGGCGGGCGCGTGGTCGAACTCGTTGATGAGTACGACGTCCGGGTCGACCCGCTGGATCGTCTCGGCCACGTTGCGGGCCTGGGGGTCGTCCGGGCTGGTGAGGTCGGCGACGAGCTCGCCGGCCACGCTCCTGTTGAGGGACGCGTTGAAGGTGGCGAACCGCACCGGATCCACACCGTCGAGGCGTGGGGGTGCCGCACCGGCGACCTCGACGGTGGCACCGAGGCCCGACGCGAGCAGGGCCAGGGTGGCGAACGGGACGAGGACGCGGGACGTGCGGCGCATGGGACCTCCGAGCAGGGATGCGGGACACCCTGACGGTAATCCGGACCACCCCCGCCCACCACCGCCAGCGGTGAAGGTTCGATGAACGGGCGTCAGCGCCGACGGATGCCGCCGTAGATCCCGCGCTCCACGATCCACGGCTGGAGGATCGACCGGATCGTCCACGCCGGGAACCGGAACGGTCGGCCGGACGGCGCGTACACCCGGAGCCCGTCCGGCTCCACACCGAGGACCGAGCCCCACCGGCGGCGTGGAGCCCGGAACGTCTTGAGGTCACCGTCGCCGACAAAGGCCCGGATGTTGGCGGCCAGCAGCTTGTCCGCGCGGTTGCGCGCCGAGGACCGCAGCTCGTCGGTGGCGGCGACGTCACCGATCGCGAACACCTCCGGATGACCGGGCACCTGCAGCGTCGGCTCGACGCGGACGAAGCCCTCCTCGTCGAGGAGGTACGACGGCAGCCACCCCGTGTTCGGACGCACGCGCCCGATCGCCCACACCACCGCGTCGGCCGGCGTCGGGTCCTGGCCCGTGCTCCACTCGACCGGGCCCGTCGTGATCCGGTCGCAGGCGAACCCGTCGGGCAGTGCGGCGCGGTGGCCCGGACGGAGGTCGACGCCCGCGGCGAGCAGCCGACGTCGTACGTGGTCCCAGGTGCGGAAGTGGTGGCGCGGCAGGGCGCGGTCGCCGGGGAAACAGAGCAGCACCTGCTTGCCGGGCCAGCGGATCGCGACCTGGAGGGCAGTGCTCACCGCCGCGGCCCCGCCGCCGACGATCACCACCGTGCCGGCCTCCGCGACCTGCCCGTGGGACTGCGCGAGGTCGAGGTCGACCTCGTCGTCGGTCTGCAGCCGGGGTTGCCGCCAGAAGCCGTTCGCCACCCCCGTGGCGAGCACCAGCACGTCGTACGGCTCCGACGACGCGTGGCCGTCGAGCCCGCGCACCGTGAGCGCACGCCCCGCAACATCGAGGTCGACGAGCTCGCCATGGACCGTCCGGACGCGGTCGAGACGCGTGAAGCGATCGAACTGGTAGCGGTGGTCCCGGGCCCAGGCGTCCGGGTCGGCCAGGCGCATCCCGAGCTCCTGCCCGCTGACGAGACCAGGTTTCGCGGAGACACCGACGACGTCGAGCTCCTCGTGACGTGCCAGATGGATCGCCGTCAGCAGCCCGCTGTCACCGAGCCCGGCGATGACCACCTTCGGCCGACTCACGCGGACCTTCGTGGCGGTCGCGGCACCAGGCGCGGCACCCGCTCGATGACCTCCTGGTACGACGGCCGCCGCTCGAGGCTGCGTCCCTCCATCATCGGGATGCTGGCCGCCTGGAACATCGCGACCATCGCGACGGTGCCGATCAGCACCCACCACCAGTCATCCGGCGAAGCCGCGAGGCCGAACAGGCCCATCGCGAACCAGAAGCTGATCTCACCGAAGTAGTTGGGGTGCCGCGACCACGCCCAGAGCCCGCGGTCCATCACGTCGCCCGGCCGACGGGTCCGGACGAACCGATACATCTGCAGGTCGGCGGCGAACGCGAGCGCCACGGCAGCGAGGCCGACCACGACGGCCACCCCGTCCAGCCAGTTCACGTCACGTCCGGGCAGGGCCACGGCGGCGTACACAGGGAGCAGGCCGAGGAAGACCTGCAGCGTCGGGACCACGTGGATGCCGACCAGGTCGGCGAGGAGCTCCATGCGCCCCGCCCGCTCACGCACCAGCGGGTATCGCCAGTCCTCGTGGTGCAGCCCGGGGAACGCGTAGATCCAGTTGCCGGTCAGCCGGATCGCCCACGCGGCGATCACACCGAGCACCAGCCAGCCGCGCCCGTCGCTGACGCCGGGCGCGTCCGCGGCCAGCCACCAGTAGACGGCGAGGTACGGCGGCAGGATGCTCCAGTACGCGTCGTAGAAGCTCGAGTTGCGGTGGATCCGGCTCGCCGCGAAGACCACGAGCGTCGCCAGCAGGTCCGCGACCAGTCCGTCGAGCCAGAGCCAGCGGGTGTCCGGACCCCACAGCAACCAGGCCGTCGCGACACCGAAAGCGGCGACGTACGCGAGCGCCACACGGGTCAGGGACTGTGCCTTGCTCACACCCCGACGCTACCGGAACGTGTTCTAGTTTTGGCCGGGACGCCGCAACCCGGTATCCAAAGCGAGGGATCGCCCCGAGCCATTTGCGGGTCTAGGGTCGAGTCGGCAGTCGCTCACCCCTGGGGGCCGGAATGACCATGAACGCGCAGAAGCAGAAGTTCGCCCTCCTCGGTGCCGCAGCAGCACTCGTGCTCGGGCTGCCACTGACGCTGGGGTTCTCCGCGGCAGGCGCACCGACGTCGCCCGCCGCCGCGGACACGCCCACCCAGATCGTGCGGATCGCGACACCGACCAAGGCCGTTCGCAATCAGGTCGCCCGGCTGGGGCTCGACATCGCCGGCACCGTGGGCGTCGACTCCATCGACGTCATCCTCGCAACCAAGGCGGACCGGTCCGCCCTGGCCCGGGCCGGCCTCTCGGGCCAGGTCGTCGTCAAGGACGTGGCGGCAGCCGAACGCGAGCGCGTCGAAGCCGACAAGGCGTACGCCGCCGCGAAGCCCGGCGGCTCCACCCTCCCCTCAGGTCGTACGACGTACCGCACACTCGCCGACTACGGCACCGAGATGGCGGCGCTCGCGGCGGCCCACCCCACGCAGACCCGTCTGGTCGCCCTGAACCACACCAGCCTCGAGGGCCGCACCGTGCAGGCCGTGGAGATCAGCAACGACGTGGCTGCCAGCGACGGCAGGCCGACGTTCCTGCTGCTGGGTGCACACCACGCGCGTGAGTGGCCGTCCGCAGAGGTCGCCATCGAGTTCGCGTACGACCTCCTGCAGAACTCCGCGACCGCACGGATCGACAACATCCTCGACAACATCCGGGTATTGATCGTTCCGGTCGTGAACCCGGACGGCTTCCAGGTCAGCCGGAGCGGCGCCTACGAGCTGAAGCGGAAGAACTGCCGCATGACCGACGGGCAGCTGCCCGCCGCAGGGGCCTGCGCGCTGCGCGCCAACCGCGCGCTCGGCGTGGACCTGAACCGCAACTACGGCGCCAAGTGGGGCGGACCGGGCGCCTCGCCCTTCCTCAACGACGAGACCTATCGGGGTGGCGGGCCGTTCAGCGAGCCGGAGACCCGGAACATCCAGGAGCTGATCTCCTCGCGCCAGGTCCTCACGCAGATCTCCAACCACACCTACGGCGCCCTCGTGCTGCGGCCACCGGGGTACTCCGCCGACGGCCTGGCCCACGACGAGGCCTTGTTGAAGTCCTTGGGCGACCAGATGGCCGCTCAGATGGGCTACCAGAGCATCTACGGATGGCAGTTGTACGACACCACCGGCACCACCGAGGACTGGTCGTACTCAGTGACCGGCGGGCTCGGCGTCACCTTCGAGCTCGGGACCAACGGGTTCCATCCACAGTTCGCCAGTGTCGTCCCCCTCTACACCGGTGGGACCAAGAAGGTGCCCGCCGGCGGCGTCCGCGAAGCCTTCCTGATCGGCGCCGAGAGCACCCTCAACACGGCCAGGCACTCGGTCATCGAGGGTACGGCGCCCGCTGGCGTCACCCTCCGGCTGACGAAGACGTTCCCGACCTCGACCTGGGAGGGCGCGACCTTCACCGACACCCTGGACTCCACGATGGTGGTGCCGGCGAGCGGGACCTGGACCTGGCACGTCAACCCGTCGACCCGGCCGGCCGTGGCCGGCGCGGGTGGCACCGAGCCCTGGACCCTCACCTGCGAGAACCCGGCCGGCACCGTGCTCGAGGAGCGTCAGGTGGTCGTGGCCCGTGGAGCGGCCGCGACCGAGAACCTCACCTGCTGAGCCTCACTCCCAGGCAGCGCTACGCGCTCACTCCCCTGAGCCACGAGTACATATGAGGGCACTCATGATGTGTACCTCAGCCTGTCGCCTCCAGGACACCGCTCCAGCGTCCGTTTGAGGTCGGTTCTCGCGATTCCTGGCAGACGGGCGCCAGAAACCCAACTCTCGACGTCATCGTGAAGATCGCACAGGGCCTTCACGTTCCGGGTCTCACGGCTGTTCTCCTGACTCCACCCGCTCCGAACGAGCGCCAGCGCAACAGGTCCGTTCGATGGAGCGCGAGAGCATCGTACGAGCGCCACGTGGACAATCGCCGGCCAAGCCCGGACCCCAATGGCGACAACAGTTCGCCGATGGGCCCAACCCATACCCCGGCGCAGCGGCGATGCGCGGCCCCCCGACCACGACAGCGGCAACGCCATGCACAGGTCGGTCGACGGGCAGCAGATGGATCAGAGTGGACTAGTTTTTTCTCGATGCTGGACCACTAGTCCATCCGGTGCGCTATGTTGTCCTCATGAGCGCGAAATCTGACGAATCAACAACGGACCAGATATCCATTTCGAGGGTGCAGTTCGTCCAGTTGGCCGCGCTCGCGGCAGCCAGCGACAAGGCCGATGCACCCCCACTGCTCCGACGTCTCGCACGATCCTTGCGAGACGTCGACCCGCCCGCCGCGCAGGCGTTGGTGAGCATTCTCCGAGCGGCTCCGGTCCGCAGCGCCACTGGCGCCGTCACCAGCGAGCCGGTTGACCAGGATTCCCGGCTGCCGCTCCTGCGGCGCGAAGACCCCGTGATGCTCCAGGTCGAACCGATCTTGGAGACGGCCTTGCGCGAGGAGCTTGAGCAGATCGCCGCCGAACACGAACAGAGTGAAGCGCTCTACACACAGGGACTCGCGCCCACGAGGACGGCCCTGCTGGTCGGACCACCGGGAGTCGGCAAGACCTTGGCTGCCCGCTGGATGGCCCGTCGTCTGGAGAAGCCCCTGCTAGTCCTGGACCTGGCCTCGGTGATGAGCAGCTTCCTCGGGCGGACTGGAACAAACATTCATCGAGTCTTCGAGCATGCGCGGACTACTCCGTGCGTCTTCCTGCTGGACGAGCTAGACGCCGTGGCCAAGCGTCGGGATGACTCCACCGAGATCGGCGAGCTCAAGCGACTTGTCACAGTGCTCCTCCAAGAGATCGATCGATGGCCAGACGGATCGCTACTGCTGGCAGCGACCAACCACGCAGAGCTACTGGATCCGGCCGTATGGCGACGTTTCGAGGCCACGCTGAACTTCAGCTATCCGACCCTCGGGGCTCGGAGGTCGGCGCTTGGCCAGTTGCTCGCTGGCGAATCGCTTGACCCCGGGGTTGCCGAGCTGGTGGTAGAGGCTTCGGCAGGTGCGTCGTTGAGCACGTTGGAGAGCGATGTACAGATGGCTCGACGTAAGGCCGTGCTCCGGGGACGCACGCTGGACGACGAACTCCTGGATGCGCAGCGGCGACGAATCGAAACGCTGCCGACCACCGATCGCGTGCGACTGGCCACGAACCTGATGGCGGGGGGCGGCCTCAGCCAGCGTCGGGTCAGTCAACTGACTGGCGTAAGTCGTGACACGTTGCGCAAACACAGCGATGAGAGGGGACAGTCATGACGGAAACACCGAGGTACCTCCTTGGCTACGGGGAGCGGCTCACAGCACCAGTGCCGGCGCCCTCTGGCGGCGGACCGACTCAGCCGCCGTATAGCGTCGAGGATGCGGTGGAACGCCTCGCGGGCAAGGCAGCGAGCGCTGCCGACGCAATGAGCGACCTCCCAAGCGCCGCGTGCCCTGGTGGCGAAGCAGTAGGTGTCCTGACCATGCACCCGCAAGCCATTGCGAAGTCGTACTTCCCGCAGCAGCTGCTCGCTCAGTTCAACCTTCGGCACGTCGGCAGCCGACCTGTCGAGGTCCAGCCCGATCAATGGACTCGACAAGATGAGCTGCGTCCAGTGCCATCAACGGAACTGTTCATCGCGGGGCACCGTGAAGCGTTTCGACGGCTCGCCGACGATATTGGCGACCTCGCCAACGCAGCAGCGAACGGCGCGGATGTGGAGTCAAGGCTTCGTGAGCGAGCCCGGACCTTGCCCGACGAGCTAACCCGCTTGGAGAACATTCGCGTCCAGTCTCCATCTGAGCGCCTGCGCATGGGGTCAGAGTATGAAGGCCAGCCGATCGAAGCTCTTGAAGTAGTGCTCCACGCTGCCGACTCGCGTCAGGATGCCTTCATCGTCGAGGGGTTCGCCGACTACGCGGCAGACCTTGGCGTCGATGCCCGTCTCGGCAAGCGCCTCTATGCGGGCGGCCTCTGTTTCGTTCCGGTCTTGTCGCCCATTGATCGAATCGAGGAACTGGCTGCGTTTGGGTTCCTCCGCGTTGCGCGCCCGGTAGGCCGGATGCGGTCGATCGGTCAGGTTGAGCGTTCACGACCAGCACCTGACCTAGAGCCTTCCCCTCTGCCGACAGCAGGGCCGCAGCTGCCAGACTTTCGAGTTGCGGTCTTTGACGGCGGCCTTCCGGATTCGCATGTGTTGGGCAGATGGGCGACGGCCCACGAGCCCGACGAGATCGGCACGCCGGGTGCCGGCCAGGCAGATCATGGTCATGATGTCACCTCCGCTCTGCTGTTCGGCAACCTCACACCTGGGCAAGCCGCTCCGCAGCCCTACTGCCATGTCGACCACTTCCGCGTGATCGACGCCGACGCCGCAGCCGACCCATTCGAACTGTATGACGTGCTGAGCCGCATTCAGGACGTCCTGACGGATCGCCAGTATGAGTTTCTCAACCTCAGCATTGGGCCTTACATGCCCGTTGAGGATGATGAAGTGCATGCCTGGACGGCAGTCCTTGACGAGTACCTTTCGGACGGTCGATCACTTGCCACGATTGCGGTCGGAAACACGGGGGACGACGTCGAGCCACGGATTCAGGTCCCGGCCGATTGCGTCAACGGCGTGTCGATCGGCGCCGCCGATACCTCCCGCGACGGATGGAAGCGGGCCAGCTACAGCTCAGTCGGACCGGGCCGCAGCCCCGGCGTCGTCAAGCCGGATCTCTTGGCCTTCGGTGGTACACAGACCGAGCCGTTTCTGGTTTATGAACCTGATGGAGTGCCTGGCATTGCGCGAACGATGGGGACGTCGTTCGCCTCGCCACTCGCGCTCCGATCAGCTGTCGGCCTCCGCGCGCATTTTGGTTCGCGCTTGAGCCCACTGGCCATCAAGGCGCTGCTCGTTCACTCGTCCGATGACAGCAGTCAGCCACGTGTAGACGTGGGGTGGGGAAGACTCCCGGCTGCTATCGACGAGATGGCGCTCTGCGGCGATGGCATGGTTCGGGTGGTCTACCAGGGGGAGCTATCGCCGAGTAAGTACCTCCGCGCCGAAGTCCCGCTCCCCCAGGGGGAACTGAAGGGATTCGTCACTATCCGCGCAACCTTCTGCTATGCCACGCATGTGGACCCAGAAGACCCTGGCAACTACACCCGCGCCGGCCTGGAAGTTACATTCCGCCCTCACCACCAGAAGTTCAATGACGGCGCGGTCGACCCGAAGTCTCAGAGCTTCTTCAAGACTGGGGCATTCGACCCCGAACACGTGCTTCGCGGCGACGCGCAGAAGTGGGAGACGGTGCTGCATCGCGAACAGCGGTTCAGAGGAAGTTCTCTGAAGCGGCCCGTTTTCGATGTGCATTACAACGCCCGGGACGGCGGTGGCCCGAGTCGTACGTCCGAGCCTATGAGGTACGCCCTGGTTCTCGACGTGCTGTCACCGAGAACACCCGACCTGTATGACCAGGTGAGTTCGGCGTACGCCGGCCAGCTTGAGGCGTTGCTTCCGCAGCTTGAACTCCCGATCCAGGTCCGGAGCTAAGACCGGTTGCGTCCGCGCCGCTTCTTCGGCAGAGGGCCGCTGATGCCGGCGGCGCGCCGTCCACTCCGACCACCATGGCCATGCGGCCGTGGAATACCCAACAGGTACAAACCGAGCCACGTTTCCGCAGGTCAGAGCACCTGTCCTACTCCCACTCGATGGTGCCGGGCGGCTTCGAGGTGATGTCGACGGTCACCCGGTTGACCTCGCGGACCTCGTTGGTGATCCGGGTGGAGATCTTCTCGAGGACGTCGTAGGGCAGGCGGGCCCAGTCAGCAGTCATCGCGTCCTCGGAGGTGACGGGACGCAGGACGACCGGGTGGCCGTAGGTGCGGCCGTCGCCCTGGACGCCGACGGAGCGGACGTCGGCGAGCAGGACCACCGGGAACTGCCAGATCTCGCGGTCGTGGCCGGAGGCGGTCAGCTCCTCGCGGGCGATTGCGTCCGCCTCGCGCAGGATGTCGAGGCGTTCGCGGGTGACCTCGCCGATGATCCGGATGCCGAGGCCGGGGCCGGGGAACGGGTGGCGCCACACGATGTCGGCTGGCAGGCCGAGCTGCTCGCCCACGAGGCGGACCTCGTCCTTGAACAGGGTGCGCAGCGGCTCGACGAGCTCGAACTCGAGGTCCTCGGGCAGGCCGCCCACGTTGTGGTGGGACTTGATGTTGTGGGTGCCGGCGCCCCCGCCGGACTCGACGACGTCCGGGTAGAGCGTCCCCTGGACCAGGAAGCCGACCTTGGTGCCCTCGGGCGCGTCCTTGATGATGTCGAGCTCGGCCGCCTCGAAGGTGCGGATGAACTCGCGGCCGATGATCTTGCGCTTGGTCTCCGGGTCGGAGACGCCCTCGAGTGCGTCGAGGAACTGCTTCTCCGCGTCGACGACGACCAGCTTGGCGCCCGTGGACGCCACGAAGTCGCGCTCGATCTGCTCGGTCTCGCCCTTGCGCATGAGGCCGTGGTCGACGTACACGCAGGTGAGGCGGTCGCCGATCGCCTTCTGCACGATCGCGGCGGCGACGGCGGAGTCGACGCCACCGGACAAGCCGCAGATCGCGCGCCCGTCGGGGCCGATCTGCGCGATGATCCGCTCGATCTGCTCCTCGGCGATGTTGCCGATCGTCCAGGTCTGGCGGCACCCCGCGACGTCCCACAGGAAGTGCTCGAGGACCTTCTGGCCATGCTCGGTGTGCAGCACCTCGGGGTGCCACTGCACACCGGCGAAGCCACGCTCGACGTTCTCGAAGGCCGCGACCGGCGTCGACTCGGTCGAGGCGAGGACGGCGAAGCCCTCGGGTGCCGCCGTGACGGAGTCGCCGTGCGACATCCACACGTTGTGCTCGGTCGGGATGCCACCGAGCAGGGTGCCGGCGTGGCCCACCTGCACGCGGGTGCGGCCGTACTCCCGGGCACCGGTCGCGGAGACCGTCCCACCGAGGCCCTGGGCCATCAGCTGGAAGCCGTAGCACATGCCGAAGACGGCGACCCCGGCCT
This sequence comes from Nocardioides sp. CPCC 206348, assembly GCF_048654705.1. Taxonomy (NCBI): domain Bacteria; kingdom Bacillati; phylum Actinomycetota; class Actinomycetes; order Propionibacteriales; family Nocardioidaceae; genus Nocardioides; species Nocardioides sp. CPCC 206348. The sequence continues at coordinate 19,713 of NZ_JBMCZA010000155.1, read as the reverse complement.
CGAAGAGCGCCGGGTCGAGCGTCGGGGCGCCGGTCTCGTAGACCGAGGACGGCCCACCGGACAGGATGATCGCCTTCGGACCACGCGCGACCATCTCGGCGATCGGCATCGTGTGCGGCACGATCTCGGAGTACACCCGGGCCTCGCGGACCCGGCGGGCAATCAGCTGGGCGTACTGCGCCCCGAAGTCCACCACCAGGACCAGGTCGTGCTCGGACTCGTGCGTGGATTCCCCGGGCGCCGTCATGGGCGAATCGTATCGGCGGGGCGCCCACTCCCCGAACTCGTGCCGACCTCCCGGACCACGCGCCGCACGCGCCGGGCGCCGATGGCGACGTACCCAATGCCTCCGACCACCAGCACGGCGAGGTCGGCAACCAGCCACACCCACCCGGCGGTGACCACCTGCTCACGCGATCCCCACTGCAGCCAGACGACCAGCAGGCCCATCATCGGCACCCAGTACCACAGACCGGCGAGGGCACAGGCGGCCGCGGCGATGCCGACGAAGGCGACGACGACCAGCGCGCCGGGCAGCGTCCAGCCCACCAGCAAGACGGCGACCACGACCGGTGCAGAGGTGAGGAGGACACCCCCCAGCCGGAGCAGGGCGAGCACGGCTGGAGGCCGCACGGACAGGAGCGTCAATCCGGGGGTGCGGTCGACGAGCGGGAAGGGAAGCACGACCGCTGCCAGCCCCGGGAAGACGTGCACGATCCGGACCCTGTCCCGCAGCGCCGGCAGGTCGAGGTAGACGTCGCCCACGACCAGCACCACCCCCGCGAGGACCACGCCTGCCACGAGACTCACGCCGAGGCCCCAGGCACGGATGACGGCGAAGCAGCGCCTATCCCACGCCATCAGGGATCGTGATCTCCTCGAACGCGCAGGTCCGCAACTGGCGGTAGACGTCGCGCACCCATGCCTCCTGCTGGTCGCCGTCGCCGAGCAACCAGGCGCGGTCGCTGTCGCCACGCGCCGGTTGCCGGATCCCGGCACGTACCTGGAGCCAGCGGCCCAGCAGGTGGCGAGCATCCATCGCGAGGTACGACGGCTCCGCGCCGTAGTCCTGAGCACAGAGGGCCGGCGTGACGAGGGTGTCGGTGGCCGAGTCATCACTGACCGAGGAGCTCGACTCGTCGTCGCCGATGAGGTGCACGACACCGTCGGACGGGTCGTGGTCCTGCGTCACGTAGTGCTGGGTGAAGCGCTCGGGGACACTGACGCCGGCGTCGTACAGGAAGGCGGCCTGCCGCTCGACACGGGCAACGAGGTCGGCGAGCGGTCGCGGCGTCTCCTCGAACACACAGACCTGCGGCTGCGCGCCAGAGCAGGTCTGGGGCGGTCGAGACAGCAACTCGTACCGGTCGTCATTGCTGGCCGGCGCCCCCAGCCAGCCGACGACGAGCGCAGCGGCGCCGAGGACGACCACACCGCGACGCGGCCAGGTCGCCCAGAACAACCTCGGGGCAGCGGCCACCAGGACCATCACCACGATGCCCACAGCGGCCACGGCGGGCATCAGCACCGACCGGACCACGAAGACCTGGCCCGACAGGGTGCCGGTCACCCCACCGGTGTTGAACAGCTCGGGAATCACCTGGGACGACGTGAGAAAACTGATCGAGAACACCCCGGCGACCACGAGCGGCGCGAGCCAGGCCCGGCCGCTGGAGAAGCCGACAGCGGCGCCGATGGCCGTCTGGGCCGCGAGGACCGCGAGCGCGGGGATGACGATCCACGAGCTGCCCCAGTACGACGGCACACCGGCCGCGCTCGCCAGCCCGGTGACGCCCACCACGAGGACCACCAGGGCAGCCGAGGCCAACCCCCAGACCGCCACGGCTGGCTGCAACCAGACCCACCAGTCCCGTTGGCTCTGCAGGAGCACATCGCTCAGGGCGGAGCGGCGCAGACGGGCGTAGGCAAGACACGCAGCACCGGCGGCGATGGGACCGATGAATGCAGTCGCGCCCGCGCCGAAATCGAGTGCCTGCTTCCAGGAACCGACCCAGGAGGTCGACCGCGGCGCAACCCAGAGCACGCCCGCCGCCAGGAGCGCGCCGAACTGGGCCAGGATCGCCCAACGGCCACCCAGCCAGGCCAACCGTGCGCTCATGCCGCACCTGCCGCGATCGTCGCGAGGAAGGCGAACTCCGGCGAGCGTTCGGGTCCGCCGCGCTCGGAGACGAACTCCTGGACCGTGCCGTCATGGAGCAGTCGCCCCTCATGCAGGACCGCGATCCGGCTCGCCATCATCGCGACGTCCTCCATCACGTGGCTGCTCAGCACGGTGACCGCGCTGGCGCTGAGGCCCGAGACGATGTCGCGCAGAGCGGCCCGCTGCTCGGGATCGAGACCGGTGGTGGGCTCGTCGAGCAGGAGCACGTCCGGGTCGGTGACCAGGGCGACTGCCAGGGCGAGGCGCCGGTTCATCCCGCCGGACAGCTGACCCACCCGATCAGCTGCCCGGCGAGAGAGCCCGACGCGGTCCAGGAGCTGAGGATTCCGCGCCCGGGCGGTCCCGGGTGGCACTCCTCGCACCCAGCTCGCGTACGCCAGCGCATCCGACACCCGCATCTCGGCGGGCAGCTCCAGGTACTGGGGCATGTAGCCGATGCGCCCCAGCACCTGGCGCCTGTCCGGACCGTAGAGCGACACGTCGTCGACCCGGATCCGACCGTTCTCCGGTCGGCGCGAGCCGGCCAGGGACCGCAGCAGCGTGGACTTGCCGGCGCCATTGACCCCCACCAGCCCACACACTCCCGGCCCCATGTCGAGCAGGTCGATCTCGACCGCCGGCGGGCGGCGACGGTCGTAGCTGCAGCGAAGGTCGTCGACGACAACGCTCATCAGGTCAGAGGGAGAACGTGAAGTAGGGCTTGCGGCTGCAGGGGTCGCCGCTGTTGTTCTGGTCCTCGCACACCTTCGAGAAGATGCGACCACGCTCGGCGTTGCGGGAGGAGTAGTCGTCGGCGTCGTACTGGCTCTGCCACTTTCCACTGTCGTCGCGGGCGCTCTGGTCCTTGCCGACCTCGCTGCACCACTGGATCGCCGTGTTGCACCACTTGTAGTAGGAGTACGTCGTCTCGGTGTAGACGTCGTCACCGCCCGGCCGGGGGTCCCGGTAATTGGTGTGGTTCTTCAAGAACCCGTCCTTCTGGTAGGACGTGCCGTAGGCGAGCGCCTGCTGGGCCCCGTCCTCCCAGGCGATCAGCGGATCCGAGGACGAATGCCAGTTGTAGGACGCCGCGGAGGCGGGGCCAGCGGCGAGCGTGAGGGCCGCGGCAGCGGTGGAGAGCACCAACGCTGCGGTGGAACGGGTCAGAGCGAACATGTGAACCTCCCGAGATGGAGTGGCAGCCGAGCGCTGCCGACGGGAGAATCTTGATGTGCCCATACAAGTATGTCAAGACACTTCTGTGGCCCTGTGGAGAAGCGCCCGGTCCGTGCGCCGCGCGGTAGCGGGCCGGCGAAAAATGCACCGAAAAATGCACCAGGGCCCGACCGGGGAGGGAGGGTGGTCGGGCCCTGATTGTCCACGCAGCTGTTGGACAGTGCTTGGACCGAGCCCGGGCTTCGGGAGGGAGCGTGAATCTCCGGGCTCGCTGGTTCAACGACCTCGCCGTGGTCGGGTTACGCCGTCACCCGACAACTTCCCCAATGTTTCTGGGCGGCCCGGAAAGCTCCGAACCGCCCAGAAATCACGCCTGACCCTTCAGCTGACCCCGACGATCGGCAACCGGAGGGCACCGGGGGCATCCGCCGGGACGACAGGGCTCCGGGGAGCGACCGGCTGGATCCGCTCGTAGGCGTCCCCGAGGGCCGGTCGTGCGTCCTCCTCGCCCTTGTTCGGCCAGAAGGACATCGCCCGCTCGGCCTGCGCCGTGATCGTCAGCGACGGGTTCACGCCGAGGTTGGCCGAGATCGCGGAACCGTCCGCGATGTGCAGCCCCGGGTACCCGTACATCCGCTGGTACGGGTCGACGACGCCCGTCGACGGGCTGTCGCCGATCGCGCAGCCCCCGATGAAGTGGGCCGTCAGCGGCATCCCGAGCGGCTCACCGAGGCTGCCGTAGGCCTCCTTGGCGTTCATCGCCTTCGCCAGGCGCCGTACGGCGTCGTAGGCGGGAGCGATGTACGTCGGGTTCGGCGCACCGTGGCCCTGCGTCGAGGACATGTAGCTGAGCGGTCCCCGCTGGCGCCAGACGGTCGTGATCGAGTTGTCCAGCGTCTGCATGACGAGCGCGACGACGGTGCGGCGCGACCAGGTGTTCAGGGAGTAGAGGTCCTTGATGCCCCCGCGCTGCTTCCACAGCTCCTTGCCCCAGGTCTTCAGCCGGTTCTCGCCCTCGACCTCGTCGACGAGCACGGTGGCCATCAGCGGCATCACGTTGCGGCCGGGGCCGTAGCGGACCGGCTCGATGTGCGTGTGCTCGTCGGGGTGGAACGACGACGTGATCGCCACGCCCTCCGACCAGTCGACCGCGTCATCGTTGGCCGTCGCCCACAGGATGGCTTCGGAGTTGGTGCGGGTGAGGACGCCGAGCCGGTCGGAGATCTCCGGGAGCGATCCCTCGGCCTTGAGCCGGTGCAGCAACCGCTGCGTGCCGAGCGCCGCGGCGGAGAAGATGACCTGCTCCACCCGGAAGGTCTTGACGGCCGACTTGCGCGACAGCTTCGCCTTGGTCCAGCGGGCCGTGACCTCGTAGCCACCCTCGGGCAGCGGACGCACGTCGGTGACGGTCGTCAGCGGGTGGATGGCGGCGCCGTTCTGCTCGGCGAGGTAGAGGTAGTTCTTGACCAGCGTGTTCTTGGCGTTGTGACGGCAGCCGGTCATGCAGGAGCCGCAGTTGATGCAGGTCTTGCGGTCCGGTCCGGCACCGCCGAAGAACGGGTCCTCGACCTTCTCGCCCTCGGGCTGTCCGGGCGCTCCGAAGAAGACGCCCACCGGGGTCGCGTGGAACGTGTCGCCGACGCCCATCTCGTCCGCGACCTTCTTCATGGCGTTGTCAGCGGGCGTCATCCGGGCGTACTCGGTCACGCCGAGCATCCGCTTGGCCTGGTCGTAGTACGGCGCCAGCTCGGACTTCCAGTCCGTGATGTGCGCCCACTGGGCGTCCTTGTAGAACGGGTCGAGCGGCTCGTAGAGCGTGTTGGCGTAGACGAGCGATCCGCCGCCGACGCCCGCACCCGCGAGGATGAAGCAGTCGTTGACCAGGTCGATGCGCTGGATCCCGTACATCCCCAGCTCGGGCCGGAAGACGAAGCGCTTGGCGTCGCCGCCGTTCTCCGGGAGGTCGTCGTCGGTGAACCGGGCACCGGCCTCGAGGACGGCGACCCGGTAGCCCTTCTCGGTCAGCCGCAACGCGCTGACGGAGCCGCCGAAGCCGGAGCCGATGACCAGGACGTCGTAGTCGAAATCAGTCATCGGGTCAGGCCCGTCCGAGCTTGTCCATCAGGCGGAAGGTGGCGGTGGTGACCTTGGAGTAGGTCTCGTCCGACATCCCGAACATCGGCCCGAACCGCATCAGCTTCTGCTGGGCGACCGACTGGACCTCGGTGTAGCGATGGATGCCCTCGGCGCCCTGACGACGTCCCATTCCGGACTGACGCATGCCTCCCATCGGGGCATCGATGCTCGCGAAGGTCGCACCGAACGCCTCGTTGATGTTGACCGTGCCGCACTTGACCTGGCGGGCGATCACGCGGGCGCGGTCGCCGTCCTTGCTGTAGATCGCGGCGTTGAGGCCGTAGTCGCCGTCGTTGGCGCGCGCGATCGCGTCGGACTCGTCGTGGAAGCGGTACAGCGAGATCACCGGACCGAAGGTCTCGTTGCCGAAGCAGGTCATCTCGGGCGTGACGCCCTCGAGGATCGTCGGTTCGAAGAAGTACGGCGCCAGGTCGGGCCGTGCGCGGCCGCCGGCGAGCACGCGGGCGCCCTTCGCCACGGCGTCGGCCACGTGGGCCTCGGCGGTCTCGAGCTGGTCGGCCGAGATGAGCGGGCCCATGTCGACACCCCACTCGAGGTTCGCGCCGAGCGACATCGCCTTGGTGCGGGCGACGAAGCGCTCCACGAAGCGGTCGTAGACCTGGTCGGCGACGAACATCCGCTCGACCGACACGCAGAGCTGGCCGGCGTTCGAGAAGGACGCGCGTACGGCGCCTTCGGCGGCACGCTCGACATCGGCGTCACGGAGCACGAGGAACGGGTTCTTGCCACCGAGCTCGAGCGAGCAGCCGATCAGCTGCTCGGCGGCCTGGCGGGCGATGATCTTGCCGGTCGCGGTCGAGCCCGTGAAGCAGATGTAGTCGGCACGCTCGATGATCGGCGTACCGAGCTCGCGGCCGGGTCCGGCCACGACCTGCCACAGGTCACGCGGGAAGCCGGCCTCCTCGAGCAGCTCGGCACCGAGCAGCGCCGAGAGCATGGTCTGGGCATCGGGCTTGGTGACGACGGCGTTGCCGGCGAGCAGGGCGGGCAGGCCGTCGCAGAGCGCCATCGTGAACGGGTAGTTCCACGGCGAGATGATGCCGACGACACCCTTGGGCACCCGGTTGACCTCGAGCCGCGTGAGCGCGGGGATGACGCCCGGACGACGCTCGGAGTCGAGGTGCCGGTGGGCGGTGCGGGCGTAGTAGCGGGCGGTCAGCGCGATGTGGAGCGGCTCGTCGTACGCGTGCTTGCGGGCCTTGCCGGACTCGAGCTGGATCAGGTCCATGATCTCGGCCTGCCGGTCGAACACGATGTCGTGCAGGCGGTGCAGGATGCGCGCGCGCTCGTCGATCGACACCCGCGCCCACACGGCCTGGGCCTTGCGGGCCCGGCGGAACGCCTCGGCGACGTCCTCGGTGCTCGACTGCGGGATGTTCGCCAGCGGGGCGCCGTTGATCGGCGAGGTGACCTGGGTGGTCGTGCCCGTGGTGGCCAGGACGCGGTCGGTCAGCCGGGCGACGTACTCCGGCTCCAGGGCGTACGACGCCCGGGGGTCGTGCTCGGGATCGTGCGGCCCGCCGACAGCGGGATCTGCGGCGCCACCAGGCGCTCCGGAACCGGGATTGGCTTCGCTCATGTGACGAGAGTAGGTGAGCGGCGTCACCGACGCTACTGATCGGTAGCAGATGTGCCGCTTTACACATCCATTATCCGTGTCAAGCACTGATTTCGGGCCATTTCGGAGCCGTCCCGAGCCGTTCTGGAGCCGTTGCGGAGCCTCGAGAGGCGGCTGCAAGGACTCTGCAAGGTGGCCGGCGCAGGCTCTGCTCAGCGCGACGACCGGCGTCGCCCACCCCGTGGAGGAGACCTGCGATGAGCACCCAGAACACCGAACAGAAGAGCTTCGAGAAGCCCGACGAGACCCGATCGTTCGAACGCGGCAACGTCGACCTGGTCGTCGTCGGTGGCGCCGAGATCGGCCGGCTGACGCTGCAGCCGGGGTGGCGCTGGTCCGAGCACGTGAAGCCGATCGCCGGCACCCACCTGTGCGAGGCACCGCACTTCCAGTACCACGTGAGCGGCACCCTGGCGATCAAGATGGCCGACGGCACCGAGTTCACCGCCACCGCCGGCGACGTGACCTCGCTGCCGGAGGGCCACGACGCGTGGGTGGTCGGGGACGAGCCGGTCGTGGTCGTCGACTGGTGGGGTGCGTCGAACTACGCGAGGCCCTGACCGGCGCGGCGTACGATGACGCGCGTGGGCGCGCTCTCCGTGCGAGTGCTCGGGGAACTCACGGTCGACGGAACCGATCTGACGCAGCTGGACAGGAAGACCCGGGGCCTGCTCCAGCTGCTCGCCCTGTCCCGCGGTCGCCCGGTTCCCGTCGATGCCCTCGTCGATGCCCTGTGGGGCGACCATCCGCCCGCGCGCCCCAGCGACCAGCTGGCGGTCCTGGCCAGCCGGCTCCGGCGCGCGCTGGGTCGTGAGCGGGTCGAGCGCACCGACGGCGGGTACCGCCTGTGCGCCGACAGCTTCGACCTCGCCGAGGTCGACGCCGTGGTCGGCGAGGTCGAACGGCGCCAGGCGGCCGGCGAGATCGCGGGAGCGGCCGCGGCGGCACGCGTGGGCCTCGCCCTGCTGCGCGGCCCCGTCCCCGAGGTGCGCGCGGAATCGGCCTGGGCCGCGGCCGAGACGGACGCCGCGAACCGCCTGGTGCAGCGCGCCCGACGCGTCGCCGCGACCGCCCTGCTCGACGCCGGTCAGTGGCGCGACGCGCTGGACATCGCCTCGGCCGACACGGGGACCGACCCCCTCGACGAACAGGCCTGGCGGACCGTGATGCGCGCGCAGACGGCCGGCGGCCGTCCGGCACTCGCGTTGTCGGCGTACGCCTCCCTGCGGGAGGTCCTGGCCGAGCAGGTCGGCGCCGACCCCTCCGAGGAGACGGAGGCGCTGCACCTTTCGATCCTGCGCGGCGAGGTCCCGGCCGCCACCGCGGTGTCCCTGACGCCGGCGCTCGTCGGTCGGGACAGCCAGGTCGCCCACCTCGACGCCCTCATCGGCCGGGCCCTGGCCGAACGGCTCCCCCGGGTCGCGCTGGTCGCCGGTGAGGCCGGGATCGGGAAGACCACCCTGCTCACCAACTGGGCCGCCGCCCGCAAGGACCTCGGCGACCGGGTCCTCACCGGCACGTGCGGGGCGCTCGACCGCGCGGCACCCCTGGACGTCGTACTGTCCGCGATCGGGCGGTACGTCCAGGAGTCGCCGGACCCTGCTGCACTGTTGGGCGAGGACGACGCCCTGCTCGCGGCGTTGCTCGGCACGACCGGCGAGAGCTCGCCCGCCATCGACCCGTCCCTGGGACCGTCGGTCGTCTATGCGGCGGTGTCCCGCGTCCTCGCCCGGATCGCGGGCGACCGGTGTGTGGTGGTGGTCATCGACGACGCGCACCTGGCGGGCCCGACGCTGGCGGACTGGCTGACCTACCTCCAGCGGCGGCCGGTGCCGTTGGTCGTGGTCCTCGGTGGCCGCCCGGACGAGGGCGGCCCGCTGCCGGCCACCGACTTCGTCAGCCTCGGCCCCCTCGATCGCGAGCACGTCGCGGCCATCGTCGGCAACGACCGCGCCGACGACCTCTACCTCCGCTCGGGCGGGCACCCCCTGTTCCTCGCCGAGCTGGCCGCGGTTGCGGCCGGCGAGCTGCCCGAGTCACTGGTGGCCGCGGTGACGGCCCGCTGTGACCAGCTCGGCCCGGCAGGCGACCTCGTCCGCACCGCCGCGATCCTCGGCGGCGACCTCGACATCGACCTGCTCGCGGGAGTCCTGGGCCGGGGCACCCTCGAGGTCCTCACCGACGCCGAGCGTGCGGTGCGACACGGCCTGCTCGTCGACAACGCCGGCCGCCTGCAGCTGCGCCACGACCTCGTCCGCGTCGCGCTGGTCTCGGGTACGACGTCCGGCCGGTCTGCGTTGCTCCACCGCGAGGCCGGACGGGCCCTCGCCCGACGGGCCGACGCCGATCCGTCGGCGGTGGCCGAGCACGCGCGACTCGGCGGTGACCGCCTGCTCGCCTCGGTGTCGTTGCGCGCGGCCGCTGCCCGGGCCGCCGAGCGGTTCGACCACGCGACCGCGGAGGAGCTCCTCGACGAGTCGTTCACCCTGGTGCCCGACGACCAGACCCGGTTGGAACGCGCCCGGGTGCGGATCCGCCGCGGGCGCTACCGGGCGGCCGAGGAGGACGCGCTCGCAGCGACGGAAGCGGGACCGGAGCGCTGGGAGGCAGCCGCCTGGGCGGCCTACTTCGACCGCCGCTTCGATGACGCGACGTCGTACGCGGACGACGGTGCGCTCGGCGCGGAGGACGACCGGACCCGCACCCGCTGCCTCGTCGCGTCGGGGCGGTTCCTGCACGCGCAGGGCGACCTGGCGCGCGCCAGCCGCAGGCTGGACACGGCGTTGCGGGACGCGACGGGCGAGGATCGGCTCGAGGCCGCCGCCTGGCTCGGGGTGCTGCACGCCCACCGGAGCAACGTCGACGAAGCTCTCGGCTTGCTGCGCCCGGTCACCCGGCCGGGTGTCAGCGTCACCCACACGCCGGCCTCTCTTCACGCCCTGCTGTTCACCGGTCACACGCTCGCGGTCGCCGGCCGTGGCGAGGAGGCGCTGGCCTGCTTCGCCGGCTACACGGCAGAAGTCGCGAGGCGCGACGTACCCCGGTTCGCCGGCCGCGGAGTGAACTTCGGCGGCTGGGTGCTGCGCAACCTCGGCGCGACGAGCGCAGGTGTCGACGCGCACGAGGAGGCAGTCGCCACCGTCGACGGCGTGGTGATCCCGGAGGTGCTGGTCGCGGCACTCGAGGACCTCGCCGATGCGCGGATCCGGGCCGGGGACCCCGACGGAGCGAGAGTGCTGCTCGACCAGGCGCGGGTCGCGCTGGTGGGCGACCTGGTCTTCGGCTGGCGGCTGCAGATGAAGCTGCACCTGCTCGACGCACAGGTCCTCCTGCTGGGTGGTTCTGCCGAGAAGGCCCTGGAGGTGGCGTCGACGCTCTCCACGTCGGCCGCGTCGGCGGGAGTGCCGCGCTACGTCTCGTGCGCCCGTCTCGTCGTGCACCGGGCGCGGGCGGCTCTCGGCGAACCGGTCGACCTCGACCACGCCTGGGCGGACCTCGCCGAGGTCGAGCGCTCGGTCGGCATCGAGGCCTGGTGGTGGGCCGGGCAGACCGGCGCCGAGCTCGGCCAGGAACGCTGGCTCGATCGCGCCGAGGAGCTCGTCGTCGGCCTGGCTGGTCGCAGCGGCGACCACGCGGACACCCTGCGCTCCGACGCCACCCGCCGGCTGGAGGCATGGCGCCACGAGGCGCTGTCTAGGTCGCGCTGAGCACCAGCATCGGTACGACGACCGCGGGCGCACCCACGAGCGCCGCCTCGGCCTCGGCCCGCACGCCGGCGACCTCCGCCGAGGAGAGCCCGGCGACGAAGGGCGCCGTGTGCGCCATGCCGAGTCGCCACGCGACCATGTCGGCCGGCGTCGCCAGGCCACCGTCGACGTCGACGCGCCCCACGCGGACCGACCGGTAGCCGGCCGCAGCGGCCAGGTCCGCCAGGCGGTCGGCGGCACCCACCCGCGCCTCGGCACCGTCCTTGAAGGCGACGTACCAGTCCGGCGGGCGATGGCCTCGCTGGGCAAGCGCGCCGTCCACCACGTCCTTCGCGGGGTGGGTCCACCCGACAGGGAAGGCGGACGCCACCAACGTCGCGGACACCCGACGCAGCTCGACCAGCGCCTGCGCGGGATCCGGTGCGTGGCCGAGGCTGAACGCCGCGACCGCCACGTCGAAGGTTCCGTCACGGAACGGCAACCGCAGCAGGTCGCCACCGACCGCGAGCGCCGGGGACCGCGGGAGCATCCGCGGTGCCAGGTCGACCGCGACCACCCGGGCCGCACCACGCGCGGCGGCCTGCTCCCCCGCGACCCCGGTCCCGGCGCCCGCATCGAGCACCGTCACCCCGGCCAACGGGAGTCGGGCGTCGTCGAGCATCGCGCCGGCGAGCCGCGCGTACAGCGCAGCCGGGCCGCTCCGCCAGGCGGCAGCGGAGAGGTCGTAGGCCGAGCCGATCGCGGTCACGCGAGGAACGCTGCTCCTTCGACGGCCCGCTGCTCCCACCAGACCAGCTCGTCGTCGTACCCGCTGAAGGCCTTCTCCCAGCCGAACTGGACCAGGGCGCCGAGCAGGCTCAGCGCGATCTGGGCGTCCCACCACGGCGCGGTGTCGACGCCGCGCCGTTCGAGGGCGGCGCGGTAGGTGTCGATGGCCTCCTCCTTGGTGACGGGCAGGCGACGGCAGTTGATGGCGAGGTACCACGCCAGGTCGGCCGTTGCTGCTCCCCGACCCGGCGTCTCCCAGTCGAGCAGCACAGTGCGGCCGTCGGCGTCGGTGCCGAGGTTGTCGAGCTTCCAGTTGCCGTGGACGAGCGTGCTGGGCGTCGCGGCGAGGGCGTCCACCAGCGGCGCCGGATCATGCACCAGCGGTACGACGATGGCCGCTGCCTTGGGCGCGACGGTCTCGAGCAGCGGCCAGCCCTGCGCCACCAGCCTGGGGACGAGGTGGTCGGAACCGAGCGCCGCTTCCGCAGCCGCCATCCGCGGCGACAGCTCCAGGTAGCGATCCGTCGGCGAGACCACGTCGATGTCGAGGTCGGTCTCCCAGAACTCCGCGTGGACGGCCGCCATGTGGTCGAGGAACCGGTCGTTCTGCTCCGTCGTGATCGGGTCGTCGACGGCCGGCACGAGCGTCTCCCCGACGTCGTGCATCAGCACGGCCGCCAGGGTCGGCCGTTCGCGATCGTGGGCGACCGCGACGATCGGCTGCACGATCTCGTCGGGCAGGGCGGCCAGGATGCCGCGTCGCCACAGGGCAACCGTCGAGCTGCCGGGGACTCCCGCTGCCCGCAGCGACCAGTCGCCGTCGTGGTCGAGGTACTTCACGACGTAGGACGCCCCGTCGATCGTGACCCGGTCCAGCACGGCGCCCGACTTGCCGGGCGCGTCCAGCGGAGTGCAGTCGGTGGCGCCGACGAGCAGGGCGTCGACGGAGTCGAGGACCGGGTGGAGGTCAGACATCTGCGGCCTCCATCTCGGCCAGCAACGACGCCGGCCAGCGGCCGCCGCACAGCACCACGTCGGCCACGATCTGGTCGTCGACGACGTCGAGCAGGTGGGCGTGGTGGGCGGCATGCGGGATCCCGCCCTCGGTCCACGACAACGTGTAGTCGACGACCTCACCCCTGCTCGTGGGCTCGCGGCGCAACTGCTCGAACGCACCCGGGTCGGCGAACCACCCGCGGTAGGTCTCACGGATCTGGTCCGCGCCGGTCCGGTGGAAGCGCCAGTTCGGCACCGTGGCGTCCAGGGTGGCGTCCGGCGACCAGGCGTCACACTCGTCGATCCGGCCGGAACGAACGGCCTCCAGGAAGCGGTCGACCGCTGATGGCTGGGACATGTTCGGCTCCTCGGCTCGTCTCATCCTGACAGGACCGAGCGTGCCGGGACAGCCTTGCAGTGACCTTGCAGCCCGGTGGTCGAGGTGCTCCATGCTCACCTGCCGGGGCTGCCTGGGTGGCCGTCGCGAGACCGCTGCCCAGGTCCTGCATGCCGCCCGGGTGCGCAAGACGCCCCCCGTGCAGGTCGAACTGGAGGACGTCACCCCGCTCCGCTTCCCCGACGGCTCGCCCGTCCGCGCGGCGTCCGCTGTCGCGCCCTTCGGCGCGGGGTTCCTCGTCGTCCAGGACGACGCGACGCACGCGGCCTGGTGCACGCCTGACGCCGTGACGGCCGTCCGGCTCCTCGAAGCCGTCGAGGGCCTCGACACCTTCGAGAAGCACGCGGGGACCAAGCACCTCAAGCCCGACCTCGAGGCGGCCTGTCCGGTCGAGGTCGACGGCGAGCAAGCGGTGCTGATGATGGGCTCCGGTTCGTCACCGGCGCGGATGCGCTGGGCGCTGGCCGTCCTGAGGGACGGCCGGCCCCACATCTCCGCCACGGACATGACGCCGCTCTACGCGAAGGTTGCCGAAGAACTCGATGTCGACGTCGCCGTCCTCAACCTGGAAGGCAGCTGCCTGGTGCGCGGTGCGCTGCGGTGGTTCCAGCGCGGCCTGCCGTCAGCTGGCATGCCGTCCGGGAGCGTCGACCTCGACGTCAACCAGGTCCTGGCCGCCCTGGCGGGCCAGCTGGATCCAGCCGCCATCGACATCACCCACGCCCGCACCTACGACCTCGGCGACGTCAACGGCATCGGCCTGGCCATCACCGACGCCGTCACCCTCCCCGACGGCAGCGTGCTGGTGAGCGCCGCGGCCGAGGACAGCCCCAACGTGATCGACGACGGCCCGGTCACGGGCAGCGCGTTGGCACTGCTCGTCGACGGCGTCGTGACAGATGTCCTACCCCTGCCGCTGGTCGACGGCGAGGTCGCCAAGGTCGAGGGCCTGATGGTGGTCGGCGACGACCCGACCCTGCTGCGCGCGGTCGTCGATGTAGACGATCCCGGAACCCCGTCACTCGCGCTGCTGTTGCGGGTCCGCTACATGGCCGGCGCAGACAGGTAGACCGACTTCATCTCGGTGTACTGCGCGAGCCCTTCCGGACCGAACTCCCGCCCCGTGCCCGAGGCCTTGTAGCCACCGAACGGCGCAGCGAAGTCCATCGTGTAGGTGTTGATCCCGTAGGTGCCGGTCCGCACCTCGCGGGCGACCTCGAGGCCGGCTTCGTGGTCCGCGGTCCACACCGTCCCGGCCAGTCCGTAGTCCGAGTCGTTGGCGATCCGGACGGCATCGGCCACGTCGTCGTACGCAATGACCGAGAGGACGGGGCCGAAGATCTCCTCCTGCGCGATCCGCATCTTGTTGTCGACGTTCGCGAAGACGGTCGGGCGGACGTACCAGCCCGTGTCGAGGCCCTCGGGACGGCCGTCGCCGCCGGTGAGGAGCCGGGCACCTTCGTCCTGGCCGATCCGGATGTACGACGCCACGCGCTCCTGCTGGCGCGCCGCAACCATCGGACCGATCTCGGTGGCGGGGTCCATCGGGTCGCCGACGACCATGCCGCCGATCGCGGCCGCGAGGGCATCGGCGAAGGCGTCGTGGCGGTCGCGGCTGACCAGCACGCGGGTCTGGGCGACGCAGGCCTGGCCGGAGTTCATCACGCCGAGGAACTTCAGCCCCTCGATCGCGGTGGTCTCGTCCGCGTCGTCGAGGATGATCGCGGCCGACTTGCCGCCGAGCTCCAGCGAGACGCGCTTCAGCTGCTGGCCGCAGATCGCGCCGATCAGCCGGCCGGCCGCGGTGGATCCGGTGAACGCGACCTTGTCGACGCCCGGGTGGCTGACCAGGTGCTCTCCCACCTCGCGACCACCCGCGACGATGCTGACGACACCCTCGGGCACACCGGCCTCGATCAGCATCTCGGCCAGCAGGTAGCAGTCGAGCGGCGTCTCGGGCGCGGGCTTCACGACGACGGTGCAGCCGGTGAGCAGCGCCGGGATCAGCTTGGACAGCACGGTGAACTGGGGGACGTTCCACGGCGGGATCGCGGCGACGACACCGACCGGTTCGTGGCGCACGAGGACGTCGGCACCCAGCACGCCGGGGCGCGTCGACTCCCACGGGAACTCCCGCGCGATCGCGAGGAACGCCTCGATCTGCATCCACGGGGCCGGCGCCTGGGCGAGGCTGCTGAACGAGATGGGCGACCCCATCTCGGTGCTGATCACGGTCGCCATCTCGTCGAGTCGCGCGGCGTACAGGCCCGAGAGGTTCTGGATGATCGCGATCCGCTCCTCCGGCGCCATCCGCGGCCACGGGCCCTCGTCGAAGGCCCGCCGGGCAGCGGCCACGGCGGCATCGATGTCCGCCGTCGAGCCCTCCGGCACCCGCGCCACGACCTCCTCCGAGTGCGGCGAGACCACCTCCAGCACGGCATCCGTCGCGGGCTTGGTCCACGCACCACCGATGAAGAGTGCGTCGCGGTCGAGGGTCATGGGGTCTCCTTGGTTGCACGAAGTGTGGGAAATGGGGGCACGAAGTGTGGGAGATCGGGGTGCGAGATGTGGCAACTAGTCACACTTCGCACCCCCATTTCCCACACTTCGTGATCACGCAAGGTCGAACCAGTCAGCGAAGCCGCTGGGATCGTGGCGGCCGAGGGCACCGTGCTCGAAGAGCCCCCACCCCTCGGCACCACCGGGTACGTCGACTCCGGCGCCGTGGGCGACGGCATGGCCGACGTGGTCGATCACCCCGAACATCACCCGTCCGGCGACGGCCGGGTCGTTCATGTCGTAGGTGAGGCGCTCGGTGAAGCCGGCGCCCTTCCAGACGCCGTGCGTCCAGTCGGAGTCACCGCCGTACCCACCGCCGACGTGGATGGGCACGGGCAGCTTCGAGGTGACTTCGAGGACGAGGCCCTCCCCCGAGGGAGTGGTGCAGTGGATGGTGGCGCCGGTCGGGACACGCGTGCCGGCCGCGTACCGGATCTCGACGCGGGGCCAGCCGAGCTGCTCGACCCGACCGTCCTTCCACACTCGGGTGCAGTCGTTCAGCGTGCGGAACCCGTCGGGCGTCTCCTGGATGATGATCACGACGCAGAAGTCCTCGAACCGCATCGGGACGTAGAGCCACCACATCCCCTCGAAGGCCGGGTCTGCAGGCTTGCCGCCGGGGGCCGCTTCGCCCACCGGACGGATCCCCCACGACCGGTCGCGGCTGCCGACCCAGCGGTCGGGCGTCACCGCGATGTCGGAGCCGTCGACGTTGATCGTTCCCTCCCAGGTGCCGACCTGCGCGAACCGCTGCGCGTCAAGGATGGTGTTCGACCCCTGGCGCATCACGTGGGGCAGTTCCTGTACGACGTCGAAGGAGCCCTCCCACGTCAGGTCGAGCGCGATGCCCTCGGTCTCCTCGAGCACGACCCGCAGCTTCCGCAGCGGCTCGATCACCTCGATCCGGTAGTTCCCGACCTGCTGCTGCATCCGGTCGGCGCCGCGCGGGTCGGCCGCGTCGCTGAGGTGCACGGCCGTCTGCTCCCGGCGCCCGTCGACGTCCCGGCTGAGCAGGACGAACGCGTCCTTGGTGCCGAGGTTCGGGTAGAAGCCGAGCCCGGTGATAAGGAACAGGTCCCCGGTGCGGTCGTGGGCGTTGAGGTAGCAGCGGTCGTAGAAGTTGCGGTCGCTGCTGCCTGCCCAGGCGACGGGACGCGGCAGCTGATGGATCGGGTACTCGTCGAGCGGACCGAGGCCGACGTACTCCCCGTGCGCACTGCTCATGCGCCGACCTCTTCCAGGAGCGCCTCGAACAGCGGCCGGTGGTGGAAGACCGCTTCGGGATCCTCGGGCCGTTCGATCTCGCCGAAGTGGATCTGGCGGGCGCTGGTGCGCAGGAACACGCAGCCCCACAGCACCGCGGCGTGGAGCTGGTGCCAGGTCAGGTCGCCGACCTCGACGCCACTGGCCACCGTGTACGCCGACGCGACGTCCTCGGCGCGCAGGAAGTCGGGCATGCCGGGCACCCCCAGCATCCGGGCGATCTCGTCGAAGACCCGGTGCGCGAAGACCATCCACGCCAGGTCCATCTCTCGCGGGCCGACCGTGGCCATCTCCCAGTCCAGCACGGCCACCGGGGCGAAGTCGTCGTACATGACGTTGCCGATGCGGGCATCGCCCCACACGAGCACCGGCTCGCCCTCGTCGGACGGCAGGTTCGTCTCGAGCCACGCGAGTCCGCGCTCGATGAGCGGCGAGCGCACGCTGTCCGCGTCGGCAGAGAGCGCGTAGTCGTACCAGGACCGCGTGCGGGCGAGGTTGCGGGCGAGCGGCGTCGCCCCCTGGTGGCCGGCAACGGCCGGGTCCAGGAAGGCGAAGGTCGTGGCCGCATCCGGGATGGCGTGCAGCTTCGCGAGCACCTCGACGCTGGACTGCTGGAGATGCTGCTGCTGCTGGGGCGTCGCGTCGAAGAGCCAGTTGTCACCGAACGTGTACGGCAGGACGTCCGGCGGTACGACGCCCTCGACCCGGTCCATCAGGAAGAACGGCGTGCCGAGCACGTCGCCGGTCGGCTCGAACCAGCGCACGGCCGGGACCGGGACGTCGGTGAGCTCGGCGGCGAGCCGCATGGCGTCGTACTGGTCACCGAGGCGGTACTCCGCGAACACCGGCAGGTCCTCCGGGGCGGGCGCGACGCGGGCGACGTAGGCGCCCGTGACCCGCTCCCCGCCCTCCGTCACCGTGACATCGAGCAGGACGGTCTCGCTGGACATGCCGTTGCTGTCGACGCCGGCGAGCAGGGTCACCGTCGGGTCGGACCCCGAGGGCAGCACCGTGGTCAACCAGGCTTCGAGCTGGTCGTGGACTGCGGACTGGTCGCGGCTCGAGCGCTGCAACGTCATCTCGGCAGGCAACTCTGACTGCGACATGGGGGCCTCCTGGATTCAGCCTGTTAGAACGTGTTCTAGTTGTCAACGGAGGATTACGGTACCTTCGGTGTCGTAATAGGGGAAGAGGCCATGGGGAACGACATCGACGAGGTGGTCCGCGGCGCTGGGCGCCCGCGGGATCCGCGCATCGAACAGGCACTGCTGGCCGCCGTACGCGACCTGCTGACCGAGGGCGGTTACGCCGCGGTGACCGTCGCGGCGGTCGCCGAGAGAGCCGGTACGACGAAGGCGGCGCTGTATCGCCGGTGGCCGGCGCTCCCCCACCTGATCCACGAGGCCGCGTTCCCCGACGAGCTCGCCCAGGACCTGGTCCTGGGCAACGACCTCGCCGCCGACATCGTCGGCGTCGTCCGCGGGACGCGGGACACGTTGTGCTCACCGATCGGCGCCGCGGCACTCCCCGGACTGCTCGCCGAGGTCGGCACCTGGCCGGACCTCCACGCAGCGATGATGCGGCGGTTCTCCGGGGTGTTCGCGGCCCTCGAGCAGCGACTGCAGAAGGCCGTCGCCGACGGCGACGCCCACTCCGAGGCGCGCGCGGACGACGTCCTGCGCCTGGCGATCGGAGCCGTGCTCGCCGGCCTGTTGCTCACACCGGACGAGCTCGACGACGCGTGGGTCGACCGGATCTCCGCGACGCTGACCCGCGGCCTGCGCCCTGACCCCGTTGCCTAGTCGTGCTCGATCGGGTGCAGCTGCGGCGCGACGACGCCGCAGTGCGCGCACTCCTCGATCGCGAGCCGATCCGCGGCCAGCGGCCGCCGGATGAACAACGCCGACAGGACCGCGCCGGCCAGCAGCAGTGCGGCATTGATGGTCATCGCATGCCCGTACCCCGCGTCGAAGGCGACCGGGTCGGCGTAGTCCACGCCGCCGATCCCCACGGCGACCGGGATCGCGGCGACCGCGATCAACCCAGCAGTGCGCGCGACCGCGTTGTTGACCCCCGATGCGACACCGGCATGACGGCTCTCGGCCGCGTCGAGCACCGTCGCGGTCAGCGGTGCCACGAGCAGGGTGAGTCCGGCACCGAACAGCACGACCGGCGGCAGCACGTCGACGAAGTACGACGACCCGGCATCGATGCGACCCATCCAGAGCACGCCGGCGGCCGCCAGGAGCGGGCCGATCGTCATCGGCAGCTGCGGCCCGATCCGCTGCGCCAGGGCACCCGATCGTGCCGAGAACAGCAGCATTACGACCGTGACCGGCAGGATCGCCGAGCCCGACTTGATCGGCGACCACTCCGTCACGACCTGCAGCTGCAGCACCAGGAAGACGAACACGACGCCCAGGGCGGCGTACACCATGAAGGTGACGACGTTGGCAGCGCTGAACTGGGCGCTGCGGAAGAGGTCGAGGGGCACGAGCGGGTGCGTCGACCGGGCCTCGACCGCCACGAACGCAGCCAGACAGGCCAGGCCGGCGCCGCAGGCTCCCATCACGGACCCGTTGAAACCGACGTCGCCGGCCCGGGTCAGCCCGAAGGTGATCGCACCGAGGCCGACGGCGGCGAGCACCGTGCCGGCGACGTCGAGCCGGTCCGCGGCGTTCGGGTCACGGCTCTCGGGCACGTGGCGCAGCGTGACCAGGACGACCAGCAACGCCACCGGCACGTTCACCAGGAAGACCAGGCGCCAGTGCAGCTCGACGAGCCAGCCACCGACCAGCGGTCCGATGGCAGCCGCGATCCCGCCGAGACCTGACCACGCGCCGACGGCGGCCGCACGGGAGTCGCGATGGAACGACGCCGCGATGATCGCCAGGCTGCCCGGGGTCAGCAG
>NZ_JBMCZA010000154.1:3674-5652 GCF_048654705.1 Nocardioides sp. CPCC 206348 | reverse complement strand
GCCAATCGGACGGACATGGTCCGCCGTGTGCTCGTCGCCCTCGCACTTGCCGTCGCCGTGGTCACGCCGGCGGTCATCGGGTTGCCGGACGGCGGCTCCGTGGCGGCGCGCTGCGGCACGGGCAGCGAGCTGAGCTGGTCACTGCCGGGTGCCTGCCAGCACGCCGACGAGGCACCTCCGGGCGTCGACCCGACCGAGCCGGTCACCACCGCCGAACTGCGCGCCCGCGAGGGCGGGAGCGAGGGCGCGTACGCCGCGGCCGAGGAGCTCGGCGTCCCCGCACCCACCGCGGCGGCGGCCTCCAGTCCCGCCGTGACGTGCGAGGGCGACGGCGTCGCCGGCTACCGCGTCCAGGCCATGTACGTCGTCGAGTCCGGCCGCACCAACCGCTTCGCCGCCCTCCAGTCGAGCTTCCAGCTGTGGGCTGCGGGCGTCGACGACGTCGTCAACCGGTCCGCGGCCCTGACCGGCGGCGTACGACGGGTCCGCTTCGTCACCGATCCGGCCGGCGGCACCTGCGTCGCCCGGGTCCTGAACGTCACCGTCCCTGCCGGAGCCCTGTCGTCGTTCAACGCGAGCATCGCGGCCGTCCAGGCGCTCGGCTACACCGACCCGACCCGCAAGTACCTCATGTGGACCGACGCCACGGTGCTGTGCGGCGTGGCGTCGATGTACCCCAACGACAGCGACGGCCAGGCGAACCCGAACAACGGCAGCTACGCCCAGTACGCCCGGACTGACTCCGGCTGCTGGGGCTTCGGGGACGGCGCCGCCCAGCACTCGGTCGAGGCCCACGAACTCCTGCACACGCTGGGCGGGGTCCAGAGCACGGCGCCGCACGGCACCCGCGCCGGTCACTGCTGGGACGAGTCGGACACGATGTGCTACGCCGACGGCGGAGGCTTCTCGATGCAGCAGGTCTGCCCGGCCGAGCGCGAATACCTCTTCGACTGCAACAACGACGACTACTTCTCGACGTACCCCGACCCGGGCAGCTATCTCGACAGTCACTGGAACGCCGCCGACTCGCGGTTCCTGATCGGTGGCGGCAACGGCGCCGGCGGCGGCACGCCGGGCGCCCCCACGGTCCTGGGCGCGACGATCGCCGTGAACAATCCGGCCGTCCCCGGCCTGGCGACGCAGGCGTCGGTCGCGCCGTCGTTGCCCGCGGGGCGAACGGTGACCTCGGTGCAGTGGAAGTCCGCGCGGACCGACTGCTCGTTCACGACGCCGACCGCACTGCAGACCGAGGTCGCCTGTGGCGCGGCCGCGTCCGCTGCCACGACCGTCACCGTCACCCTCACCGACTCCTCCGGCGCGACCAAGGTGATCACCAGCCCCCTGACCTTCGCCACCGGAACTGCCCGCCCCGTCACGGTGAGCCTCGGCGCGGCGGGCCAGTGGCCGGCCGGCGGCACGGCCTCGGTCTGCACCGGCGCCGCCTTCCCCCTCGCCGCCCGCGTCATCGACGTCGCGAGCGGGCAGCCCGTGAAGGGCCTCGCCACCCCGCTGACGAAGCAGACCGCGACGATGACGGCCCCCGCCAGCGCGGGCTCCCCGATCACCACCGCGTCAGGCGTGGCGACGCAGGGCCAGACCGCGACCGTGTCGACGACGTACCGCGGCCGGACCGTTGCCGGCACCGTCTACGCCGCCGGAGCGCCGGTTGCCCTGGTCGCCACCCCTGCCCGGTGCACGACGGCGCTCTCGGCCGGCCTGGGCGACGACGACGTCCACTACGCCGACCCCGTGACGGTGTCCGGCGCGCTGACCGCGTCGGTCGGGGCGACGCCCGTCGCGGCGTCCGGGGTCGCGCTCGCCGTACGCCTGACGACGGCGACCGGGACGGTCCTCACTCTCGGGACGGCGAAGACCACCGCCGACGGCACGTACTCCCTGACGGTGAAGCCGACCGCGACCGGAACCGTCTCGGTGACGCTGGCCGCCAGCACCGCGTACACGGCGTCCACCGCCTCGG
>NZ_JBMCZA010000154.1:3372-3637 GCF_048654705.1 Nocardioides sp. CPCC 206348 | reverse complement strand
GCTCGCGGGCGCGGTCGACAAGACGGACGTCGGGCACGGACAGGCGGTGGTCGTCACCGGCACGCTGCGGCGCGATGCGGGCGGGGTCCTGACGGCGCTGGCCGGCAAGACCGTGGCCGTGTACGTCGCTCCTTCGACCGGCGCACCGGTGAAGGTCGGGTCGGCGACCACGGCCACCAACGGCACGTTCACCGCGTCCGTTCCGCTGAAGGTGAGCGGGCTGCTGTACGTCTCCTACGCCGGCGCCGCCGGTCAACCGGCGACG
>NZ_JBMCZA010000154.1:776-3320 GCF_048654705.1 Nocardioides sp. CPCC 206348 | reverse complement strand
GGCGGTTCGGTGACGATCAGCGGTTCCGTGACCCGGACGTACGCGGGCACCACGCTCCCGGCGCCCGGGGTCCGGGTGAAGGTGGCCTTCCAGCCGACCGGCGGGTCGACCTCCGCCCTCGTCGCGACCGTGACGACGACCGCCACGGGCACCTTCACGGCACGGGTCTACCCGAAGGCGAGCGGCGCGTGGACGGCGACGCTGTCGGGGCTGGCCGGCTACACCGACGACGCGGCCGACCCGCTGACGATCAGCGTCAACTGACCGGCAGCGGTCACGTGGTCAGGCGACGTCGTCCAACTTGCCGAGCTTGCGCTTGAGCTTGCGGCGCCGGCGGTCCAGCTCCTCGAGGCGGACCTCGAGCGAGGCGTTGCGCCGGGAGAGCCGCTCCAGCTCGCGCATGGCCTCGGGCAACGACTGCACCGCGGCCGTCGCCTGCGGGACCGCGTCGAGCCGCAGGGACGTCGTACCGAAGCCGACGACCTTGCCGAAGGCCTTCCAGACGTCCGCGGGGTCCATGCCGTCGGTCTCGATGACGTGCAACCGCTCCGGCTTGCGTACGGCGGCCGCCCAGCGGGTGATCGCGTCGGACTCGTCGTCCAGGCCGGTCGTGACGACGACGTGCACCTGGTGGCCCGTGAGGGCGTCGATCAGCAGGGCGATCTGGTCCGCCGTGGCGGTGGCGAGCAGGGGCTGGCTGAACGCCAGGTCGGCTCGGGACTTCTGTGCGCGACGGACCATCCGGGTCCACTGACCCTCGACGTCGCCGCGCTTGAGTCCCCAGGCCTTGTGGGAGCGGGTGAGCTCAACGGCCGCGCGGAAGCTCTCCGCGGGCGTCTGTGCGATCGAGGCGACGCCGAGCTCGACGAGTGCCTCGTGGTGGTGGGCGAGGGCGGGCTCGATCGCGTCGGCCGTGCCTGCCATCCCGACGTGGATCCACGCCTTGCGCTTCTTGGGCATGTCCCGACGGTCGCAGGGGCCGGTGAGCGCGACGTGAACCAACGATGGCCGAAGGGCGTGCAGTACATGTGGCATCCGCCACTAGAACACGTTCTAGATTCTGTCTACGATGGCGCCATGATCACCTCCGACGCCATCGTCTGGAACGCGCCGAACGACCCGCACCCGGCCCGCGCCGCCTCCCAGCGTTCGTACTCCGCCGTCGCCAGGGGCGACCTCGCCGAGTGGCTGACCGTCTACGCCGAGGACGCCGTCCTCGAGGACCCGGTCGGCCCCTCGATGTTCGACCCGGAGGGCAAGGGCCACCACGGGCACGCCGGCATCTCGGCGTTCTGGGACAAGGCGATCGCTCCGATCGACAAGTTCGAGTTCACGATCAGCGACTCGTTCGCGAACCCGGGCAGCAACACCTGCGCCAACATCGGCCAGATCCGCACGACGTTCCCCGACGGCTCGTCCGCGGTGACCGACCTGATCATGGTCTACGTCATCCACGACGACGGCCGCGTGAAGTCGATGAAGGCGTTCTGGGAGCCGGACCGGACGATGGCCAGCTTCACCTCTGCCTGAGTGGCGGTAGTCCCGGGTCAAAAGCACCGAAAACCCGCGAGTCGCGGTGCTTTTGACCCGGGACTACCCCATCAAACGGCGGTGGCTTCGGTGATCCAGTTGACCAGCGGGCGCAGACGCCGCCAGTCCTCGCGCACCCGGTCGAGCAGGTCGGCGGTGTGGATGAACGGTTCGAAGCCGTACTCCTGCATCCCGAGGACCGTCTTCATGCGCAGCAGCTCGATCCGCGGGTGGTCCTTGTCGTAGCCGCGCGGCACGGTCTTCAGCCGGTCGCCGGCGATCCCGAAGCCGCCCCGCTCGAGGTCGCCGAGGATCCGTTCGAGGGCCGGGCCGGTCTTGTCGTCGGCCATCGCCTCGCGCATCGCAGCCAGGCGCTCCCCCGACATCTCGTAGACGCCGCCACCGACCCGCACACCGGGCGCGGCCACCTCGACGTACCAACCCGTCGCGGGACCGACGCCGACGAACGCACCCTGGTGGTTCTTGTACGGCGTCTTGTCCTTGGCGAAGCGGACGTCGCGGTAGGGCCGGAACACCTTGGCCGCGCCGAACTCCTGCGCCAGCGCATCGGTCAGCGCCACCATCGGCGCCTTCACACTCTCGTCGTAGATGGCCTTGTGGGCGTCCCAGAACGACTTGGTGTTGTCGACCTCCAGGTCGTCGTAGAAGTCGAGGGCAGCTTCAGGGAAGCCGGTGAACTCAGCCATGCCGCGCAGCCTAGTCACGCAGGATCGGCCGGTGGCTCCCACAGTTCGATCGCGTTGCCCTCGGGGTCGTGGATCCGCGCGAAGCGGCCGACCTCCGGCGAATCCCACTCAGGCTTGACGACCACCACGATGCCGCGGCTCGCCAGTTGCTCGAGCAGGCTGTCGAGGTCGCTCACCCGCAGGTTGAGCATGACCTGCTTGTCCGCGGCCCAGTAGTCCGTGTCGGCGGCGAAGGGCGCGAAGACGAGCGGGCCGCCCTGCACCTTCCACGACCACTCGTCCGGCGGGCCTGTGTCCTCCGCGGCAC
>NZ_JBMCZA010000154.1:0-747 GCF_048654705.1 Nocardioides sp. CPCC 206348 | reverse complement strand
ATGCCGAGGACCTCGCGGTACCAGGCGTTGAGGGTGTCGGGGTCCTGCGCGCGGAAGAAGATCCCGCCCACTCCAAGTACCGGCATGATCAGGACCCTACGGGCGGCGCTGCCGTCGCGGGGACGGGCACCGGGACGTTCCAGCGCAACGCGTGCTGGATGCCGACGACGATCGCCTTGTCGTCCAGCGGGTTCTCTGGGTCGTACCAGACCGTCGTGTGCTGGTCCTTCTCGATCGGCGCACGCGACGGGATCGTCACCCGTCGACGGACGAGGTACGACGTCCCGTCCGGACCCACGAAGCGGAACGTCGTCGTGGTGATCACGTTGCTCGCCTCACCGAAGTCGTCGGGCTCCCAGCCCGGTTCCACGACGATCGCGTCGACAGGCACGCCTCCCGCGATCATCGCCACCTCGTGCGCGAACCGCCTGCGGCGCCTGACGACCAGGGCCCCACCCAGGAGCAACGCGGCGACACCGACGGCAGCCGAGAGGCCGGCCGCGACGACGTACCACCCCTCCACGTCGAGCTCGGCGGCTGCGAGCAACTGGCCGAGCGCGGAGGACAGGCCGAGCGTCCCCAACGCGTGCCACATGCCGAACTGGAGGGGGTACTGGTCCACGATCAGCGACCAGGCCACCAGTCCGAGGACGGCCCCGACGCAGCCACCGATGGTGGCCAGGCCCGCCTCGTCACCCGCGATGTACGACGCCGGGCCGTCGCCGTACCCGTCGATGATCGTGCACC
>NZ_JBMCZA010000153.1:40619-41941 GCF_048654705.1 Nocardioides sp. CPCC 206348 | reverse complement strand
TTCGAGGCTCGCTGGCGCTCGCACCTCAACCACCGAGCCACGAGCCAGTGCGCCGACGACCAGCACCAGCAACACCCCGCCGGCCAGGTTGATCGCGAAGATCCCGCGCCAGGACGTGAAGGACAGGACCAGTGCGCCGAACAACGGGCCCAGCACGCTGCCGAACTCCTGGACGGCGGAGACCAGGCCGAGCGGCAGTCCGCGCCGTTCGACCGGGTAGAGCGCGGCGACCAGCGACATCGTGGCGGGCACCAGTCCGCCACCGCCGACGCCCTGCAGGAACCGGCCGGCGACCATGCTCGGCAGGTCGTAGGACACCGCGGTGACCAGCGAGCCGATCGAGAAGAGCACGAGGGACATCGCCAGGACGGGTACCTGGCCCCGCAGGTCGGCGATCCGGCCGATCAGCGGCAGCATGGCGACGTACCCCAGCAGGAAGCCGGAGACGATCGGTGCCGCACGCTGCAGCTCGTCGATGGGGATGCCGACGCCGGCCATCATGTCCGGCAGTGCGAGCACCACGACGTACGTGTCGACCGCCGCGAAGGCGACGGCGATGGCACAGAACGTGAGGAGAAGCCGGTCCCTGCTCATTCCGGTCCTGCCGGTCATTCCGGTGCGGAGATGTCCTTGGTGACGTCGTACTTGGTCACGTCGATCGTGTAGGTGACCTCGTCGGAGTCGGGGAAGAAGACGCCGGTCAGGCGGGCGGACCGGAGGTAGCCCTTGTCATCGATGCGGTACGTCGCGTCGAACGCGTCACCCTCGGCGCAGGGCAGGATCGCGCGGATCGAGTCGCCCGTGGCCGTGCCGGTGTAGGTGCTGAAGGTCTCCTTGTTGTCCTTGCCGCCGCGCTCGGTCTTGCCGGCGGAGACGTCCTCGCTGCTGGTCAGCACCGAGGAGACCCCCGAGTCGGGGTCCAGGAGCAGCGCGGGGTCGGGGGCGCAGAGGTCCTCGGGCTGGAAGCGGTCGCTCCAGCCGCCGAGGAGGGCGTGGTCGATGTACATCGTGCCGTCGACCGAGATGACGGGGACGCCGGTGACCGGGATGCCCGACACGTTGCCGTTGGCCGAGCCCTCGAAGGCCGGCGGGTCGGCGGTGATCGTGCCGCTCGCTGCCGAGAGGTAGTCGACCCCGGGGTCGTCGCCCGTGGAGATCGACAACTCGATGCCGCTGGTCTCGTCGAGGAGCTTCTTGGCCTTCACACCGGCGTCGGACCAGTCCGCGCCAGCCTCGGGTTCGTCGCCCGAACAGGCGGCGAGGCCGGTCACAGCAAACAGGCCGATGAGCAGCGCGGCGGCCACCCGGGTGCGTCCGATCGT
>NZ_JBMCZA010000153.1:36429-40583 GCF_048654705.1 Nocardioides sp. CPCC 206348 | reverse complement strand
CGGCGGTCGGGCCGGCGCCCAGGCTGGCGGCCAGGGGGCCTGCGGCGGCGGCGAGTGCCTGGCTGCCGGGCACTCCCGATCCGTCGCGGCGTCCCGTGGCTGCGGGGAGGTCGACCGGGGCACCGCTCGCTGCGGCGGCCCGCGCGGGCGCCGTACCGGCCCAGGCGAAGACCAGGGTGTCCTCGCCCTTGAGGAACCGGTGGCAGCGCACACCGCCGGTGGCGCGGCCCTTGGCCGGGTACTCGGCGAAGTCGGTCACCTTCACCGCACCCGGCTCGGTGCCGGGCAGCGCGGTCGACGAACCGGAGGACGTGACCACCACGGCGGGGGAGGCGAGGTCGAGGACGCCGAACCACGCGACGCTCTCGCCGGCCGCCAGTTTCACGCCGGCCATGCCGCCACCGGACCGTCCCTGTGGCCGGACGCCCGCGGCGCCGTAGTGCAGCAGCTGGGCGTCGGTCGTGATGAAGCAGAGCTCCTCGGTGCCGCTGACCAGCTCGACCGCGCCGACGACCTCGTCGCCGTCGGCCAGCCGGATCACGTCCCACTCGTCCTTGCTGATGACCTCGGGGTTGACCCGCTTCACGACGCCCTGCTTCGTGCCGAGCGCCAGCCCGGGGCCCTCGGTCGCCAGCGAGGTCAGCGCCAGTGCGCGTTCGCCGGGCACGAGGTCGAGCACCTCGGTGAGCGGCAGGCCGCCCGAGAGGTTGGGCTCGTTGGCCGAGGGCGGGATCGCGGGCAGGTCCAGGACGCCCAGCCGGAGCAGCCGCCCGGTCGAGGTCAGGACGCCGACGTCGGCACGGGCCGTCGTACGGATGGCGGAGACGACCACGTCGTGGTTGGCGCGCCCGCCACCGCTGCCGATCTCCTCGGCGTTCGTGGTGCGGGCCAGCAGGCCGGTGGAGGAGAGCAGCGCGAAGCAGGGCTCGTCGGCCACTTCCAGGGGCGCGGCTGCGGCGGTGATCGCGGTCGAGCCGGCCGACTCGAGCAGGACCGTGCGACGCGGGGTACCGAACGTCTTGGCTATCTCGGCCAGCTCGTTGGAGACGACCTTCTTCAGCAGTCCCTCGTCGGCGAGGATCGCGTCGAGCTCCTCGATCTCCTTGCGCAGCTCCGACTGCTCCTTCTCCAGGTCGATCCGGGAGAAGCGCGTGAGGCGACGCAGCTGCATCTCGAGGATGTAGTCGGCCTGGGCCTCGGAGAGGTCGAACACGCTCATCAGGCGCTCGCGTGCGGCGGAGGCGTCGTCGCTGGTGCGGATCAGCTGGATGACCTCGTCGATGTCGATCAGGGCGAGCAACAGGCCGTCGACGAGGTGCAGGCGCGCGGCCTTCTTGTTGCGCCGGAACTGCGAGCGACGGCGGACGACCTCGTAACGGTGCTCGAGGAAGACCTCGAGCAGCTCCTTCAGGCCGAGCGTGCGCGGCTGGCCGTCGACGAGGGCGACGTTGTTGATGCCGAACGACTCCTCCATCGGCGTCTGCTTGTAGAGCTGCTCGAGCAGCGCCTCGGGGACGAAGCCGTTCTTGACCTCGATGACCAGGCGCAGGCCGTGGGACCGGTCGGTGAGGTCCTTCATGTCGGCGATGCCCTGGATCTTCTTGGTCTGGACCAGGGTCTTGATCCGCTCCATGACCTTCTCGGTGCCGATGTTGAACGGCAGCTCGGTCACCACGATGCCCTTGCGGCGGCCGATGGTCTCGATCCGGGCAGTGGCCCGCATCTTGAAGACGCCGCGGCCGGTCTCGTAGGCGTCGCGCACGCCGTCGAGCCCGACGATCTTGCCGCCCGTCGGCAGGTCCGGACCCGGGATGAACCGCATGATCCCGTCGAGGTCGGTCTTCGGGTGCACGATCAGGTGGCGCAGCGCCTGCACGACCTCGATCAGGTTGTGCGGGGCCATGTTGGTCGCCATGCCGACCGCGATGCCGGTCGTGCCGTTGACGACCAGGTTCGGGATCGCCGAGGGCAGGACCGTCGGTTCGTACTCGCGGCTGTCGTAGTTGGGCTTGAAGTCGACGGTGTCCTCGTCGATCGAGTCCGTCATCGCCACCGCAGCCGGCGCCATCCGGGCCTCGGTGTACCGCATGGCGGCCGGCGGGTCCTCGCCACCGGGCGACCCGAAGTTGCCGTGGCCGTCCACCATCGGCAACCGCATCGACCACGGCTGCGCCGTACGGACGAGGGCGTCGTAGATGGCGGTGTCGCCGTGCGGGTGCAGCCGACCCATCACTTCACCGACGATGCGCGCGCACTTGGAATGGCCGCGGTCGGGCCGCAGGCCCATGTCGTTCATCGTGTAGTAGATCCGTCGCTGGACCGGCTTGAGGCCGTCACGTGCATCGGGCAGGGCCCGGGAGTAGATGACGGAGTAGGCGTACTCCAGGAAGGACGACTGCATCTCGTCGCCGATGTCGGTGTCGAGGATGTGCTCCTCGAAGTCCTCCGGGAGGGGTTCCTGCTTGGTGCGACGTGCCATGGGAGTCATTGTCCCGGTCGGCCCTGGCCATCGGTGACCGGCCACGCCGGTGGGTCTCGAGACGGTTGCTGTGCAACCTCCTCGACCAGCGGCAATCCAGTGGTACCGATAGATTTGCGGTGTGAGCGCTGGCGACCCGACCCCGACCGAGGAGATTCAGGCACCGCCCGCGCACTGGGAGGGCGACGTACTGCTCCGCGACGGGCGTACGGCGCACATCCGGCCGATCCGTCCCGAGGACGAGGAACTCATGGTCGAGTTCTACGCGCGGGTCTCCGACGAGTCGAAGTACTACCGGTTCTTCTCGCCGATGCCGGTGCTGTCGGACCGCGACGTACGCCGGTTCACCCACGTCGACCACCGCGACCGTGTGGCGCTGGTGATGATCCTGCAGGAACGCATGATCGCCGTCGGGCGGTACGACGTCGTGGCCGACAACGAGGCCGAGGTCGCCTTCCTCGTGGAGGACGGTCACCAGGGCCGCGGCATCGCGCAGCTGTTGCTCGAGCACCTCGCCCAGGCCGGCCGCGAACGCGGCGTCGAACGCTTCACCGCCGAGGTGCTGCCCGACAACAGCCGGATGATCCACACCTTCCGCGACGCCGGCTACCGCGTGGCCAGCGGCTATCACGACGGTGTGATCACCCTCGAGTTCCCCATCGACCCGACCGACACCGCGATCGGGGTCATGCGCGACCGCGAGCACGCAGCCGAGGCCGCGTCGATCCAGCGCTTCTTCCACCCCAAGTCGGTCGCGATCATCGGCGCCAGTCGCCGCCAGGACACGATCGGCCAGGTGCTGGTGCGCAACCTGGTCACCGCCGACTTCACCGGCCGGGTCTATGTCGTCAACCCCAGCGCTCCGGCGGTCTCGGGCATGCCGGCCTACAAGAACGTCAACGACATCCCCGATGACGTCGACGTCGCGATCGTCGCGGTCCCGGCCGATTCGGTGACCGACGTCGTCCTCGACTGCGCCAACAAGGGCGTGCACGGCCTGATCGTGATCTCCTCCGGCTTCGCCGAGACGGGGGAGGAGGGCCGCAAGCGCCAGCGCCACCTCGCGGGACTCTGCCGTTCCTACGGCCTGCGCCTGATCGGCCCGAACTGCCTCGGTGTCATCAACACCGACCCGACCGTCCAGGTCAACGCGTCGCTGTCGTCGGTCATGCCGACCCGCGGTCGTGCCGGCTTCTTCTGCCAGTCCGGTGCACTCGGCTCCGCGATCCTCGAGAAGGTCAAGAACCGTGGTCTCGGCATCTCCACCTTCGTCAGCGCGGGCAACCGCGCCGACGTCTCGGGCAACGACCTCCTGCAGTACTGGGAGGAGGACGACGCCACCGAGGTCGTGATGATGTACCTCGAGTCGATCGGTAACCCGCGCAAGTTCTCGCGGATCGCGCGCCGCGTCTCGCAGCGCAAGCCGATCGTCGCGGTCCGGTCGGGTCGCACGACGCAGGGTGTACCGATGGGCCACGCGGTCCGCCGGATCGGCGCGCCTCAGGCCGCGGTCGACGCGATGTTCCGCCAGGCGGGAGTCATCCAGGTGGACACCCTGGACGACATGTTCGACGTGGCGCAGCTGCTCGCGCACCAGCCGTTGCCGAGGGGGCGCCGGGTCGCGATCGTCGGCAACTCCGACGCGCTCGGCCTGCTCGCCGCCGACGCGGCCTCC
>NZ_JBMCZA010000153.1:32356-36396 GCF_048654705.1 Nocardioides sp. CPCC 206348 | reverse complement strand
GCGGACGCCACGGCCGAGGACTTCGAGGACGCCCTCGACAACGCGATCGACGACCCCGACGTCGACTCGGTCATCGCCGTCTACATCCCGCCGCTCGACGTCACCGGCGAGGAGGTCGCGAACGTCCTGGCCGCCGTCGGCGAACAGTCCGACAAGCCGCTGGTCTCCTCGTTCCTCGGCGCCGAGGGCATCCCCGAGCTGCTGCGCGTGCCCGACGTCGCGGGTTCCTCCGCCGGACGAGGCTCGGTTCCGTCGTACCCGGCAGTGGAGGCGGCGGTCCGGGCGCTCGCGCGCGTCGTCGAGTACGCCGTCTGGCTGCACGCGCCCGACGGCCCGGCCGCCGACGCGGGCGAGGTGGACGTGCCCGCTGCGAAGAAGCTCGTCAAGCGGGTCCTCCGGTCGGCCGAGGGCGAGGTGGGCGATCGCGAGATCGAGCTCGACCAGTCGTTGGTCACCGAGCTGCTGGGCCACTACGGCATCGACCTGTGGCCCACCCGCCCGGTGGCCGACGCCGAGGCGGCTGTCGCCGCCGGCGAGGCACTCGGCTGGGACGTCGTCCTCAAGTCGACCCTCGACTCCCTGAGGGAGCGCCCGGACCAGACCCACGTGTGGCGCAACATCAGCGACGCCGAGGACATGCGTGATGCGTGGGAGACGCTGACCCAGCTGATCGACCCGGCGATGGGGCGGTTCGTGGTCCAGCGCAGTGCGCCTCCGGGCGTGCCCGTCGCGATCCGATCCTTCGAGGACCCGCTGTTCGGTCCCGTCGTGTCCTTCGGCATCTCCGGCCCGGTCATCGAGCTGCTCGGCGACTGGTCCTACCGGATTCCGCCGCTCGGCCAGCACGAGGTCGCCTCGATGGTGCGCGAGGTGAAGAGCTCGCCCCTGCTGTTCGGGTACCGCGGCGCTGACGCCGTCGACGTGGCCGCGGTCGAGGACCTGATCACCCGCGTCGCCGCCCTCAAGAACGACCTGCCGAACGTCAGCTCCCTCGAGCTCACCCTCGTCCTTGCGGGAGTCGACGGCGCGCAGACGCTCACCGCCACGGCCCGGGTCGCGACGATCAAGGACCCGCGGCCCGATTCTCTGGTGCGACGGATGCCGGACCTGGAATCCACCATCCCGGACTGAGTCGTCGACGCCTCTCGCTGCGCTTTCCGGCTGCCGTGCGAGGATGCGTCCATGCCGAATGCACGTCTTCGCGGTGGCGACGAACCCGACCGGATCGCCGACCTCCAGACTGCGATCAACCGCACCGGCTACTACCCGGAGGTGGTCGCCGATGCGGTCACCGGCGCCCTGGGCGGCGAAGCGGTCGTGTCGTACTACGTGCACCACGAGCCGACCTTCGAGCGTGACGAGGTCCGCCGGCACCAGACGGTCGTCGTCCTGACGCCGAGCCGGCTGATCCTGGCGCACACCGACGAGCACGCGGGCGACGACCTGCTGCCCGAGCCGTACACCTCGACCTCCACCGAGGCTGTCAGCCTGCGGGCAGTCGCATCGGTCGTGGTGACCCGGATGACGACCAACCCGACCGCCGGCCCGACGCCGCCGGCCGAGGCCGTGCTCACGATCGGCTGGGGTGCGGTGAGCCGGGTCGACCTGGAACCGGCCGGCTGTGCCGATCCGCAGTGCGACGCCGACCACGGCTACACCGGAAGTCTCTCCTCCGATGACTTCTCGCTGCGGGTCTCCGCGGCCGCCGACGGCAAGGACGCGGTCGGGGGACTCCTGTCCTTCGCCGCGTCGCTCTCCGCGCTGACCCGGGGCTGAATCGACGTGGTCGTGGAACAGACGGGCGTGAGCGGATTCTGCGAGCCCGCGTACGGCGTCCGCTCGCTCGGCGACGTCGTCCCCGCCGCGGCGCAGGCGCTCGGCAGCCCGCTCGGCCCGGCCCCGACCGGACTGACCCTTCCGGACGCCGCGTCGTACGTCGTGTTCCTCATCGACGGCCTCGGCGCCCGGCTCCTCGAGCGCTACGCCCACGCGGCGCCGTACCTCTCCTCACTGCTGGCGGGTTCCTCACCCGCGACCGCTGGGGTCCCCTCGACGACGTCGACGTCCCTCACCTCGCTGGGCACCGGCCTGACTCCGGGAGCGCACGGCCTCGTCGGCTTCACCACCCGGATCCCCGGCACCAGCGACCTGCTCAACGCCCTGACCTGGGACGCCGACATCGAGCCGACCCAGTGGCAGCCGCACCAGACCGCGTTCACGTCGCTGCAGTACGCCGGCGTGCGGGTCACCGTCGTCAACAAGCGTGAGTTCAACGGCAGCGGCCTGACGGTGGCTGCCCACCGTGGGGCCGACTACGTCGGCGTCGACCGGGTCGGCGAGCGGATCGCCGCCGTCGTGGCTGCTTCACGCCCCGCACCGCGGCAGCCAGCCCTGACCTATGTGTACGACGGCGACCTCGACTGGACCGGCCACCGCTGGGGCGTCGCCTCGAGCCAGTGGCTCCAGCAGCTGGCGATGATCGACCACGAGGCCGAGCAGCTGCGGGACGCCCTTCCTCGCGACCGTCGCCTCCTGGTGATCGCCGACCACGGCATGGTCGACGTCCCGGGCTCCGAGCGGATCGACGTGAACCACGACGACGACCTTCGTGCAGGGGTCGCTCTCGTCGGCGGCGAGGCACGCTTCCGCCACCTGTACTGCAAGGGCGGCGCCGTCCCCGACGTCGTCGACACCTGGCGCTCCGTGCTGGGCGAACGGGCGGACGTGATGACCCGCGGCGAGGCCATCACCCGTGGGTGGTTCGGGCCGGTGGACCCGTCTGTCCTGCCGCGCATCGGCGACGTGGTCGTCGCGTGCCGGGGCGACTTCGCCGTACTGTCGACCGAGGGGTTCCCCTACGAGTCGAAGCTGATCGGCATGCACGGATCGCTCACGCCCGACGAGATGCTGATCCCGATCCTGCTCGACTGACTATGCGAAGGGCAGCGGCTCGGGGGAGAGGCTGACGGCGCGTGCCCGTGCGGCGGTCAGGCCGCGCCGGTGGTGCTGGCGGCAGAGCACCTCGTAGGCGACGTCCAGGTCGTCGTGCACGTGCGTCGGGGTGTCGCCGTCGACGTCGCCCACGACGATGACCTCGCCCTCGGTGACCATCACACCGTTCTCGGTGCGGGCGTTGTGGGTCGCGCGGCGACCGCACCAGCACAGGGCCTCGACCTGCAGGACCTCGGTGCGGTCGGCGATCTCGACCAGGCGCGCCGAGCCGGGGAACAGCCGGGTGCGGAAGTCGGTGAGAATGCCGAAGCAGAAGACATCGATCTGCAACTCGTCGACGATCTTCGCGAGCTGGTCGACCTGCTCGGAGGTGTAGAACTGCGCTTCGTCGCAGATGAAGTAATCGATCCGCGCGCCCTGGGTCAGGGCATCGACGGTGAAGCGCCAGAAGTCGAACGTCGGCTCCACCTCGAGGGCGTCGGCGGTCAGGCCGAGCCGCGAGGACACCTTCGCGGTGCCTGCCCGGTCGTGGGAGGTGAACAGCCGGCCGATCCGCCCACGGGCGGCGTGGTTGTGGTTGGTCTGCAGCGCGAGCGTCGACTTCCCGGCGTCCATGGTTCCGGTACGGAAGGTCAGTTCAGCCACGCGCGCATCCTCTCATCCGGTGGCGGACAGGTGGCCGGGTGATGCCCGGACCAGGCTCGGCAGGGGACCGAAGGGTAAAGATCGCTGCTTGAAGGGGCAGATATCCCTGATTCGCGTGCAGAACGGAGCAGACAGGCGAACACTGGGAAACTCCGACCGGACCGAGGAGGGTGACTATGGGGGTCGCCACCATGCTCTTCCAGCGGCGAAAGCATCGCGCGTCGCGGTGGCAGGGTCGCCTGACGACCACCGCTGTGCTGGCCGCCGTTCTCGTCACGGTGCTCGCGGTCGTGGCCTCGCAGACCAGCCTGGTCCGCAGGATCACCTCGGATGACGCCTCTCCCGTCGCTGCGCCGGCCGGCCCGACGACATCGGTCCCCGCAGCAGAAGCCCCCATCGCGGCCGCCGCCGAGCCCGCTCCCGCATTCGTGGAACCGGTTGCC
>NZ_JBMCZA010000153.1:31419-32313 GCF_048654705.1 Nocardioides sp. CPCC 206348 | reverse complement strand
GCCCTGCTGGATGCACCCCTCGGTACGTCGGCTGCCTACCAGCGGGCTGCCGCGATCATCAACCTCACCGCCGACTGCCACCTGGACTGGCTGACCCTCGCTGCCATCGCGCGCATCGAGTCCAACCACGGACGGGGCGAGAACGCTGCGCACAAGGTCGACGTGAACGGCCTGGTGACGCCGGCGCTCGTGGGCAAGCCCCTCGACGGCCAGGGTGGCCGCGGGACGGTCGACGACACCGACGCGGGCACGATCGACCACGACCTGCGGTGGGACGCGCCGGTCGGACCGTTCGGACTGATGCCGGCCACGTGGGCTGCGGTGGCGGTCGATGCCGACAGCGACGACGTACGCAATCCGCAGGACGTGGACGATGCCTCGTTGGCGGCGGCCGTGGTGCTGTGTGCCGGGGGCCGCGACCTGGCTGACGAGAAGACCCTGCGAGCGGCGTTGACGGCCTACCACCTCACACCGGGATTCGCCGAGACCGTCCTCGAGCTGTCGTCGGTGTACGCCGACGAGATGGCGACCGTGCCGGTGTTCCTGCCCCTCCCGGGCACCATGTCGATTCCCGAGGACCTCGCCGAGATCTGTGACTGTGCGCGGTCCGGGTCCACGTCGGCGCGCGAGGCCGCGCCGCAGCCACCGCCGTCGGGTA
Source organism: Nocardioides sp. CPCC 206348 (assembly GCF_048654705.1). Taxonomy (NCBI): domain Bacteria; kingdom Bacillati; phylum Actinomycetota; class Actinomycetes; order Propionibacteriales; family Nocardioidaceae; genus Nocardioides; species Nocardioides sp. CPCC 206348. The sequence continues at coordinate 31,655 of NZ_JBMCZA010000153.1, read as the reverse complement.
CGGACAGTCCTGGCGAGGAGGCAACGCCGCCTGTGGTGGACCCCGGTGACCCCGGTACCGGCGGGACGATCGACCCGAGTGACTCGGGCGACCCCGTGGATCCTCCCTCGGAGGAGCCGACCGATCCCGCGCCGTCCACCGAGCCCGAACCCGAGCCCGAACCGGCCTCACCGCCTGCCGACACGCCTCCCGCTCCGGAGCCGGCGCCGGAACCTGCGCCGGAACCCGCACCGCAG
>NZ_JBMCZA010000153.1:30948-31378 GCF_048654705.1 Nocardioides sp. CPCC 206348 | reverse complement strand
CCGCCTCCGCCGCCGCCCCCGCCGAGCCCGGAACCGGCCACGGAGCCGACCGCAGAGGCGGCGGCGCCGACTGCCTGATCAGTCCCGTCGGGTGCGCCGCCACCGCCGCGGCGCTGCCGGCGCTGCTTCCGGCGCTGGTGCGGTCTCGGCCTCGTAGGCCCGCCACTCGCCGTCGTACGGCTCCAGGCCCTCGTCGGCGATGCGTCGGCGCAGCTCCGCGACGGCCGCCCGCGGGTCGTCGTACGGCAGCCCGGCCAGCTGGTTGGGGCTGAACCGCCACCACTGGACGTCGAGCAGTTCGTCGACCAGGTCCTGGTCGAAGCGAGGCCGCAGCACCCGGGCGGGCACCCCGCCCACGATGGCGTACGGCGGCACGTCCTTGGTCACGACCGCGCCCGCCGCCACGACCGCACCGTCGCCGATCGTGACG
>NZ_JBMCZA010000153.1:12806-30907 GCF_048654705.1 Nocardioides sp. CPCC 206348 | reverse complement strand
GGTCCGCGGGGGAATCCGTGTGCCTTGACCGGGCTGCCCTCGGCGGCGTCGGGATGCCAGCCGAAGCGGCCGCCGTCGTACTGGAACGGCGACGTCGACATCCAGTCCGTGGGGTGGTCGGGCTCGCCGATCCGCACGCCCGCGGCGAGGGAGCAGTAGCGGCCGATCTCCGCGCAGTAGTCGATGACTCCGCCGACCAGGTAGCTGAACGCACCGATCCGCAGCGGGGTCTTGGTCACCGTCGGGGCCATGAACCAGACGGGCCCCTCGACCTCGACGCGGGAGACCCGCTGGTGCTTGAGGTTCTTCCGCGAGCGGACGTGCTGATCCTCGGCGTGCATGTCGGGATGGTGTCACAAGCCTGGTGGCTTCGATTCGGCCATCTAGAGTGTGCCCGTGACCTCGGACGCACTTCTCGGAACCAGTGACCTCCCGCACCAGCTGCCGCGCTTCGCTGACATCGCGGACGCTGACTACGGGCCTGCCCTCGAGGTCGCGATGGCCGATCAGCTCCAGGCGATCGCAGCCATCACGGGCAACCCGGAGGCGCCGACCTTCGACAACACGCTCGTGCCGCTCGAGCGCAGTGGGACCGGCCTGACCCGGGTGCTCCGGATCTTCTCCAACAAGGCCAGCGCCGACTCCAGCCCGGCGGTCGACGCCCTGCGTGCGGAGTTCGCCCCACGCCTCGCGGCGCACGGTGACGCGATCCTGCTCGACGCGGACCTCTGGGCCCGGTTGCAGGTCGTGGACGGCCAGCGCAGCACGCTGGAACCCGAGGCGTCGTACCTCGTCGAGCGCTATGTCATCGAGTTCCGGCTGGCGGGCGCTGCGCTGGGCGAGGACGAGAAGCGGCGCTTGCGTGCGCTGAACGAGGACATCTCCAGCAAGGAGACGGCCTTCGAGCTCGCGCTCCAGGCCGACAGCAACGACCTGGCCGTCGTCATCGACGACGTCGCCGACCTCGACGGACTGACCCCCGGTGAGGTGTCTGCGGCGGCCGCTGCCGCCGAGTCACGGGGACTCACGGGGAAGTACCTGCTGACGCTGGTCCTGCCGACCGCACACCCGCACCTGTCGGCGCTCACTGACCGCGAGGTCCGCCGTCGCCTGTCCGACGCGCAGCGCGCCCGGGGGAGTCGGGGTGGCACCCACGACACCCGCTCGATCGCGCTCGACATCCTGCGGTTGCGCGCCGAGCGCGCGCGACTGCTCGGGTTCGACAACCACGCCGCCGTGGTGACCGCGGACAACACGGCGGGCACGCCCAAGGCCGTGCGTTCCCTCCTCGAACGCCTGGCTGCGCCCGCCGCCCGCAACGCGCGCAGCGAGCAGGACGCCCTCTCCGCCGAAGCCGGATTCGCGGTCGAGGCAGCCGACTGGGCGTTCTACGCCGAGAAGGTGCGTTCCGCCCAGTACGACGTCGACCTGGCCGCGTTGCGTCCGTGGTTCGAGGCCGAACGAGTGCTGCACGACGGGGTCTTCTTCGCGGCCGAACGGTTGTACGGACTGACCTTCGCCGAACGCACCGACCTGCAGGGCTACCACCCCGACGTGCGGGTGTTCGAGGTCAGTCAGGACGGAACCCCGATCGGCCTCTACCTGCTCGACCTCTACACCCGCGACTCCAAGCGGGGCGGCGCCTGGATGAGCAGCTTCGTCAGCCAGTCCGAGCTCCTGGGTGTCGACACCGCCGTGGTGGTCAACAACCTCAACGTCCCGAAGCCGGCCGCGGGCGAGGCCACGCTGCTCACCTGGGACGAGACCCGCACGCTGTTCCACGAGTTCGGGCACGCACTCCACGGCCTGCTGGCCCGCGCCACCTATCCGAAGTTCTCCGGCACCGCCGTGTTCCGCGACTTCGTCGAGTACCCGTCCCAGGTCAACGAGATGTGGATCCTGTGGCCCGAGGTGCTCGCGAACTACGCCGTGCACCACGAGACGGGCGAGTCGATCCCGGCCGACCTCGTCGCCCGCATCGAGGCCGCGGAGACCTTCAACGAGGGGTTCGCGACGAGTGAGTACCTCGCAGCGGCGCTCCTCGACCTCGCCTGGCACGAGCTCGCACCCGAGGACGTGCCCACCGATCCCGCTGCCGTGCTCACCTTCGAGCGGCAGGCGCTGGCGGCTGTCGGTCTCGACAATGCCGCGGTGCCGCCGCGGTACGCGACGTCGTACTTCGCCCACAGCTTCAGCTCGGGCTACGCGTCGGCGTACTACTCCTACATCTGGAGCGAGCTGCTCGACGCCGACACCGTCGCGTGGTTCAAGGAGAACGGCGGCCTCACCCGCGAGAACGGTGACCGCTACCGCCGCCACGTGATCGGCATCGGCGGCACCCGCGACCCGCTCGAGTCCTACGAGGAGTGGCGCGGCCGGCCTGCGCCGATCGAGCCGTTGCTCGCCCGTCGCGGACTCGCCTGACCGCTGACTCCTGAGTTGGGTGGGTGAGAGTGACCCAGAGGTCACTCTCACCCACCCAACTCCGTCAGAACGTGTGCTCGGGGGCGGGGAAGGACCCGCCCTTCACCTCGGAGTCGTAGGCGCGGGCAGCGTCGAGGAGCACGGAGCGGACGTCGGCGTACTGCTTGACGAAGCGGGGGAGCTTGCCGGTGCGCAGGCCGAAGGCGTCCTGCCACACGAGCACCTGGCCGTCGCACTGGTTGCCGGCGCCGATGCCGATCGTGGAGATGTCGAGCTTGGCCGTCACCTCGGCAGCCACGTCACCCGGAACCATCTCCATGACGACGGCGAACGCGCCGGCCTCTTGGACCGCGATCGCGTCGCGCATCACACGCTCGGCTGCTTCGCCGCGGCCCTGGACGCGGTAGCCGCCGAGGGTGTGCTCGGACTGCGGGGTGAAGCCGATGTGTCCGATCACGGGGATGCCGCCCTTGACCATCTTCTCGATCTGGGGCGCCATCTCGACGCCGCCCTCGAGCTTCACGCAATGGGCGCCGCCCTCCTTCATGAAGCGGACGGCGGTGAGGTACCCCTGCTCGGGCGAGGCCTGGTACGAGCCGAAGGGCAGGTCGCCGACGACCATCGCGCGGGAGACCGAACGGCTCACGGCGCGCGTCAGCGGGATCAGCTCGTCGACCGTGATCGGCAGCGACGTCGAGTTGCCGAGCACGTTGTTGGACGCGCTGTCGCCGACGAGGAGGAGTTCGATCCCGGCCTCGTCGAAGATCTGGGCTGTCAGCTGGTCGTAGCTGGTCAGCATGGAGATCCGCTCGCCACGCTGCTTCATCTCGCGCACGTGGTGGGTGCGGATCCGCTTGATCGGCGCGGGGCCTGCGGGTGCGCCGCCGTACGGAGCGGTTTCTTCGGGGGTGCTGCTCATCGTCGAGCTCGCTTTCATCTGACTCGCGGCCCGGTCCGGGTCCACGTTCGTGTGAAGGACAACGTCGAGGCTAGTCGCGTCGAGTCCGTCTGCGCGCTGTGTGTTGGGTCACCCCGTCGGGGCCGGTGGCCCGGCGGCGTCGGCGGCAGCCTCCAGATCGGTCACGATGATCCGTCGCATGCCGAGCATCGCCTGCGTCGCGGCGGCCGCGCGGGACGGATCGGGATCCGTCACGAGTTCATAGAGCCGGGCCGGGACGATCTGCCAGGACAGGCCGTAGCGGTCCTTGAGCCAGCCGCAGACCGACTCCTGGCCGCCGTCGACCAGGGAGTCCCAGTAGTAGTCGACCTCGGACTGGTCGCGGCACGTGACCGAGAACGAGACGGCCTCGGTGAACGGGAACGCCGGTCCTCCGTTGATGCCGCGAAAGGTCATCCCGTCGAGCGTGAACTCGCCGGCCATCACCGTGCCGGGCTCTCCGGGGCTGCCCTCGGAGTAGCGGCTGAGGTGCCCGATAGAGGAGTTCGGGAAGATGCCGGTGTAGAAGCGCGCGGCTTCCTCGAGGGTGTCGTCGAACCACAGGCAGGGCTGGATGTGGCTGCTCGCAATGCTCATGGCAGGACAGACCGGTGCACGCGCAGCGACTCATCGCGGCCCAGGGCCTTTCTGCGAGTCGTGACTGCGCCAGTGCTCGGGGACGCCTCCCGTCTTCGACTTCGTCAAGCGTCAGGATCAGCGCCAGGATCAGCACCAGGACCAGTTCCAGGACCGGTGCCAGGACCGGTGCCGGCACCAGTCGAGGTGGGGGCTGCGGCTCCGCCCTTGTCGATCTGCTTGACGAGGTACTCGATGACATCGAGGAGCTGCCGCATCGCGGCGCCCTCGATGGTGGAGTCCGAGGGCACCGGTGCACCCGGGCGCTGGTTGAGGCGGTGCTCGTGGTCGCGGGCCTCCTTGGTGAGCTTGATCCGGCTGGCGATCGGGCCGTCGAACTTGCTTCGAATGGCGGCGGCGACCTTCTGCGGGTCCTTGGCCGGGCTCTTCCCCTCGCCAACGTCGGTCAAGGCCTTGAGCTTGTTGATCACCACGTTGTCGGTGGTCTTGCCCTTCTCGGTCTTGTAGTCCGCCGCGCCCTTGTAGATCATCACCGTGGTCATCGACCGGTAGAGACTGCGGTCCTCGCTCGACCGACGCTTGATCGCCTTCATGAAGGTGTCTGTCAGCGTGAGCAGCCATGCCCGTGGCACCACGTGCTCGCTCTCGAGGCGGTCCTTCTCGGCGCGGGTGTCTGCACCTCGATAGCCGCGGGTGCCCTGGTCGCCGTGCCGGCCGACCTCGCCGACGACGCCCGCCGTACCGTCGTCCGCGAAGCTCTCCCGCGGCGGCTCACCCTTGTAGCCGATCCGAGCCCAGACCGCAGCCACGATCGCGGCCAACTCGGCGACCGCCGCGCGCTTCCTCGCCTCGTCGGGGTCGTTGGCGTTGACGGTGGCCTCGATCGTCGCCGCCTTGGCGATGATGTCCATCGCCTCCTTGGCCAACGCCGGCTTGCCCTTCTTCTGCGCCATCTCGGCTGCGTCCCGCTGGTGGGCAGCGACCGGCTTCTCCTCGCTCGCGATCGTGAGCTTGAACTTCGAGCCCGGCGTCGGCGCGGAGGCCTTCACCGTGTGGGTCGTCCCGTCGACGGAGAACGTCTTCTTGAACAGCCTCGCGAGCGCGGCCTTGCCCTTCTCGATCTTGCCCTTGACGTATGCCTTGCCGGCGGCGACCTTGCTCTTGGCCTTCGCGCCGAGGCCCTTCAGGCCGCGAATGACCGGGCCGGCGAGCTTGAGGCCCTTCTTGATCACGAAGTCGATCGCCTTGTTGAAGGGTCTCTGGATGGCCTGGATGATCGACTTGATCTTCTCGCCGATGCCGCCGATGCCGAGCACGCTGGCGATGAAGCCGATCAGGATCGGCACCATCTGGCCGAGTGCGTCCTCGATCTTGTTGACCACCGCGGACACGTTGCCCTTGGCGATGTCGACGACTCCGTCGATGACGGTGTTGACGAACTTCATGATCCGGGCGGCGTTGTTGACGAAGAACATGACCACGTCGTAGATCAGCTTGCAGGCCTTGATGAACGCCGCGGCCGGGTTGAGCAGTGAGATCAGCCAGGTGATGCCGGCGGTGATGATCTTGGTGATCACGAAGTCCTGGATCTGCTCCATGATCATGTTCTTGATGTCGCCGAGCTTCTCCACCAACATCTCCCAGATCGCGCCGATGCCGCCGCTGGCGATCTTCTGGAAGATGTCGACGCCCTTCTCGATCGCCGCCATCGCTTTCTCGCCGATCTGCTTGACGATCCGGTTGCGGATGTTGGCCCAGGTGAGGCCGAAGATCGAGGCGAGGAGCTTGATGATGCCCTTGACGTCGAAGGTGTCCGGGATCTCGATGCCGGCCTCGCCGAGCTGGCCGAACAGCCAACCCATCAACCCCTTCTTGAGGTGGGTGCCGATGTTGGCGAAGAACTTGTTGATGCCGCCCTTGATCGCGCCGATCAGGTTGCCGAGGAATCCGATCGGGTCCTTGATGATGTCGCTGATCGCGGCGGCAGCGCGGGCCAGGGTGTTCTTCAGCATCGTGACCAGTTCGCGGATGGTGTTGATGACGGCCTTGATGGCGCCGATCGCCTTGTCGACCAGGCCCTTGTTCTCGGCCTGGAGCTCCTCGATCCGCTCGTCGAGGCCCTTGCGCGCCTCGACGTACTTGGTCGCGAGCGACTCGACGACCTCGTTCTGCTTGTTGTCGACGTCCGACTCGAGCTGCTCGAACTTGTCGCCGATCTCCTTGGCCGCGTCCGCGCCGACCTTCCGCAGGTCCGGGGAGAGGGTCTTGACGTACGCCGCGATCTCACCGCGCCCCTTGGCGATGCGATCCTTGGCCGCCTTCAGGTCGTTGCCCACGATGTCGGCGACGTTGGCGATCACGCCGTCCATCTGCTTGAGGTAGATCTCGCGGCCGGCCACGTAGAACTCGTTGACCTTGTCGGGCATTCCCAGCAGCTTGTCCTTGGCCCAGCGCAGGCCGCCCAGCCAGCCGCTGTACCGATCCGCCTTGTACGCCGACATCTTGGCCGAGACGTACGACTCGAACGCCTGCTTGGCCCCTGCCTCGCCCTTCTCGAACGCCGCGTCCACCTTCGGGTCGATGCCCTCGAGAGTCTTCTTCACGTCCGCCTCGGTGGCGGCGAAGATGCCCTGGATCTTGTTGGTGACGTCTGCGCGTTTCTGCTCGTCCTTCGACTTGGTCGTGCCCTTCGCCGCCATCAGCTTCGCCATGGCCGCGCCCTTGGCACCCTGCATCGCCGCGACCCCGCCCTTGGTGTCGGCCTCGGCCTGCTCGCGGCCCTGGGCGAGGGTGGCCTTCTCCTGCTGGCGGTATTCAGCCGGGGCCGTCTTGGCATGATGTGCGGCCTTCTGCTTGTCCGCCAGCGCACCCTGGAACTCCGGCTCGTTGGACTTCGCGAGCTGCTCGTCGGTGACGTTCGCGTCGGCCATCTCCTGGTCGGCCTGGTGCTTGCCCGCTTCGAGGTTGGTCTGCTCGGCAGGTGCCGGCTTGGGCACCGCGCCGTCCGCGGGGATGGCCGGGGCCGCGCCCGGGTTCTCCTGGGACATCGGCGTCACGGGCTTGGCGATGGACTTGGACTGGTCAGGAGCCGCCTCGGCCGACGCCTCGATGTCGTGGGCGGCATCGTCCTTGCCCTGGCCGACCATGCCCTTGACCTCACCCTTGACCTCGCCTGCCTTGCTGGCTGACGGGTCGCAGGCCTCCTTCAGGTTCTTGGGCGCCTTGGCCTCGATCGCGGTCTTGACCGCCGCGATGAACGCCTTCTTGTCGAAGGTCCCGGCCTGCTGGGAGTCCATCTTGTCGACCTTCGCCGCCTTGGCCTGGCCGGCCATGTCGTCGGTCGGTGCGAGCGCGGCGCCCTGGGCTTCCTGCGCCTTCGACGCGGCCGTCGGGTGTGACTTCTTGTCCTTCGCCACACCTTTCACTCCGCCGGTGACCCGCACGAACGCCGGATCCTCCTCCGGCCGCGTCCCAACGGGCGCGACGGGTGGCTGGAGGCGCATGTCGGCAGCGATCGGCGCCGGAGCTGCGGGCCCCGCTGCACCGCCGGCCCCCGCGGGGACGGGCCCAGCGGCCTTGGCCGCGGGTGCTCCGCCGGCCACCTTCGGCTTCGCGGCGGCGGCCTTGGCCGCAGCCGGAACTGCCGGCACCGGCTTGGGCGGCGGCACCGGCTTCTTGGCCGCCACCGAGCCCGGGCCGAAACCGGTCTTGGTCACCGCGAGTGCCGAGGCGGGCGGCTTGGGTCCTTCCAGTTCGACCGGCACGCCCAGGGTCTTGGCCTGTTTGAGTCCCGTCTCCACCAGGTCGATGGACGGCTCGTCCTTCTTGATCTCCGTGAGCGCGCGATCGATCTCGACCACGGCCTGCTCGCTGGGGCCCTTGACCTTGGCCGCCATCAGGGCAGCGACAGCAGCGTTGCCGGCGTTGCGCTGAAGGGCGAGTACGGCGCCGGCCCGGCCGCCGTGGGCAGGCCCCGGTCCGCCGGCGGCACGACGGCGGCCGTCATCGAGGGCATGGGACGCCTCAGCCTTGACGGCCTCGGCTCCCTGTCGGGCTCCGGCCATGTTCCAGAGTCGCCGACGCGGGGTGGCTGCGACCTCGGACGAGGTGCACGTACGAGGGCAGTGCCACCTGCCCGATGGGGCGGCGCGCCCGTGTGCTGGAAGCGACCAGCATCGCGTGGGACACGGCACTCCCTAGACTCGCGTCGTGGACTTCTACTCGGCCTATGCCCACGGGTTCGCCCGGGTGGCTGCCTGCACGATCCCGATCCGCGTCGCGGACCCGGCGGTCAACGCCGCAACGGTCATCGAGGAGGCGCGCGCCTGTCACGACGAGGGCGTTGCTGTCGCGGTGTTTCCCGAACTCTGCCTGAGCGGCTACGCAGTGGATGACCTCTTCTTGCAGGATGTTCTCCAGGAAGCGGTGCTGGCTGCGATCGACGCCGTGGTCGAGGCAAGCAAGGACCTGCTCCCGGTGATCGTGGTGGGCGCACCGCTGGTCAAGGATGACCGGCTCTACAACTGTGCTGTCGTCATCCACCGCGGCAAGGTGCTGGGTGTCCCGGCGAAGTGGTACCGCCCGACCTACCGCGAGTTCTACGAGGCTCGGTGGTTCGGGTCTGCCGAGGACCAGGACGACGAACACATCACGCTCGGTGCTCACGGCGAGGTTCGGTTCGGCAAGCACCTCCACTTCCAGGCCACCGACCGGCCCGACCTGCGCCTCTTCGTTGAGATCTGCGAGGACATGTGGGTGCCGATCCCGCCGCATGCCTCTGCCGTACTTGCTGGCGCGACCGTGTTGGCCAACCTCTCGGCGAGCCCGATCACCATCGGGCGCGCCGAGGACCGCAGGTTGCTCGCCCGCAGCGCCAGTTCCCGCTGCAATGCGGCCTACATCTACACGGCAGCTGGGCAGGGTGAGTCCACGACCGATCTGTCGTGGGACGGACAGACGATGGTCTACGAGATGGGTGACCTGCTCGGCGAGAGCGAGCGATTCCCGGACGGTCCCCGGCGCACAGTGGTCGACGTGGATCTCGATCGAATCCGACAAGAACGGATCCGGCAGGGGACGTTCGACGACAACCGCCATGCCTACAGCCAGTTCCGCAGCGAGGCCCACGTCATCGAGTTCACCCTCGACCCGCCGACGGGCGACATCGGTCTGCGCCGCAAGGTCGACCGCTACCCGTTCGTCCCCGACGACGCGGAGCGGCTGGCCCTCGACTGCTACGAGGCCTACAACATCCAGGTCTCCGGCCTCGAGCAGCGGCTCAAGGCGATCGGCAACCCGAAGATCGTGATCGGCGTCAGTGGCGGTCTCGACTCGACGCACGCGCTGATCGTCGCCGCCAAGGCGATGGACCGCCTGGGGCGGCCGCGCAGCGACATCCACGCGTTCACGATGCCGGGCTTCGCGACCGGTGACACCACGAAGTCCTACGCCACCCGGCTCGCCACGGCTCTCGGGTGCACGTTCGCGGAGCTCGACATCAAGCCGGCCGCCCGGCAGATGCTCGAGGACCTCGACCACCCGTTCAGCGACGGAGAGCCCGTCTACGACATCACCTTCGAGAACGTCCAGGCCGGACTCCGCACCGACTACCTCTTCCGCCTCGCCAACCACCGCGGCGGCATCGTGCTCGGCACCGGTGATCTCTCCGAGCTCGCGCTCGGCTGGTGCACGTACGGCGTCGGTGACCAGATGTCGCACTACAACGTCAACGCGGGCGTCCCGAAGACGCTGGTCCAGCACCTGATCCGGTGGGTGATCGACACCGACCAGCTCCACGACGGGAAGCACTACGACGACGAGGCCGACCTGGTCCTGAAGGAGATCCTCGAGCAGGAGATCACCCCCGAGCTGATCCCGACCGAGGAGGGCAAGAAGCCGCAGGCGACCGAGGACTCTGTCGGTCCCTACGCCCTGCAGGACTTCACGCTCTACCACGTGATCCGGCGCGGCTACCGGCCCAGCAAGATCGCCTTCCTCGCTTGGCACGCCTGGCACGACCAGTCCGCCGGCGAGTGGCCTCCGGGCTTCCCCGAGGAGCGCCGGGCGTCGTACGACCTGGCGACGGTGCGCAAGTGGCTCGAGGTCTTCACGAAGCGCTTCTTCAGCAGCCAGTTCAAGCGGTCGGCACTGCCGAACGGTCCCAAGGTCAGTGCCGGCGGCACCATGTCTCCGCGCGGTGACTGGCGGATGCCGTCGGACGCGAGCGCGGCTGCCTGGCTGGCCGAGCTGGAGAACGTGCCGAAGGCCTGAGGCCGCAGGGGAGTACGACGGCGGGGCCCGAACCCCCGCCGCCCCATGTTCGCCGAGCTAGGCCTCCCGTTTGTGGTTCCCGCGGGCCATCCGGGCCAGCGCGAAGCAGCAGAACGCGAGCGCAAGCATGCCCACGCCGAGATGGGCCAGGTCGTCGACGCTGAAGACGTTGATCGCGAGGACCACCAGCCAGATGCCGAGGACGTCGGCACCGAAGTGGGGCGCGGCCGCCAGGAGCACGCCGAGGGCAACGGTGAGGGCACCGATCCACATCGTCGCGTCGCTCGCGTCACCGGGCAGGAAGTTGTTGGCCCACACCGAGACGTAGCTGTCCCAGGTGTCGGTCATGAAGCCGACCATCATGTCCAGGCCCCACACGATCGCCAGCACGGTGAACGTCACCCAGAGGGCGACTCTTCCTTGCCGGTCCGAGTCGATGCTGGAGAAGTTGGTCAGGTCATGCAGTTCTTCGCGCATGTCATGGGTGAGGTGTTCCCTCGAGTGCATAGTGGCCATGGCGCTTCCCTTTCTCGAGCGGTCCCCTTTTGAGGGACTTCACTTTCGAAGGTAGACCTGCTTGTGCACTTGCGCCATGGTCCGGACGGAACCAGATTCGGCACGGAGCCGGGCTCTGGTCGAGCCTCGCCGACACCGCCGTCGATCACCCCCTACGCTGACGCCATGGGTAAGCAAGAAGACTTCGTTCTCCGCGCACTCGAAGAGCGCGACGTCCGGTTCGTGCGGTTGTGGTTCACCGACGTGCTCGGGTCCCTCAAGTCGGTCGCGGTGGCGCCCGCGGAGCTCGAAGGCGCCTTCTCGGAGGGCATCGGCTTCGACGGCTCGGCGATCGAGGGCTTCGCCCGCGTCTACGAGTCGGACATGCTCGCGCTGCCCGACCCGACGACCTTCCAGATCCTTCCGTGGCGCAGCAGCGAGGGGCCGTCGACGGCTCGCATGTTCTGCGACATCGTGATGCCGGACGGCTCGGCGTCGTACGCCGATCCCCGCAACGTCCTCAAGCGGACCCTGAGCAAGGCCGCCGAGCAGGGCTTCACGTTCTACACGCACCCCGAGATCGAGTTCTACCTCTTCAAGAACGAGCCGCAGCCGGGCGAGGAGCCGATCCCGATGGATCGCAGCGGGTACTTCGACCACGCTGCCCACTCGCACGGCTCGGACTTCCGTCGCGAGGCGATCACCATGCTCGAGGCGATGGGCATATCGGTGGAGTTCAGCCACCACGAGGCCGGCCCGGGCCAGCAGGAGATCGACCTCCGGTACGCCGACGCACTGACCACGGCGGACAACATCATGACGTTCCGCACGGTCATCCGGGAGGTCGCGCTGAGCCAGGGACTCTGGGCGACCTTCATGCCGAAGCCGTTCACCGAGCACCCGGGTTCGGGCATGCACACGCACGTCTCGCTCTTCGAGGGCGACCAGAACGCCTTCTACGAGGCGGGCGCGGAGTACCAGCTGTCGAAGACCGGGCGCCAGTTCATCGCCGGGGTGCTGCAGCACGCCAGCGAGATCAGCGTGGTCACCAACCAGTGGGTCAACTCCTACAAGCGGATGATGTTCGGCAGCGAAGCGCCGTCGTACATCTGCTGGGGGCACAACAACCGCTCGGCGATGATCCGGGTGCCGATGTACAAGCCGATGAAGGGCCAGTCGACCCGGATCGAGCTGCGCAGCCTCGACTCGGCGTGCAACCCGTACCTCGCCTATGCCGCCGTACTCGCGGCCGGGCTGAAGGGCATCGAGAACGGCTACGAGATGCCGCGTGAGGCCGAGGACGACGTGTGGGCCCTGACCGAGCGCGAGCGCCACAGCCTCGGCATCCAGCCGCTCCCGAAGAACCTCAACGAAGCGATCAGCATCGCCGAGAGCTCCGAGCTGCTGGCCGAGACGCTGGGGGAGCAGGTCTTCGACTTCTTCCTGCGCAACAAGCGCGCGGAGTGGGACGAGTACCGCGGCCAGGTCTCCGCCTTCGAACGCGACCGGATGCTCCCCGTCCTGTGAACCGGGCCGACCGTTGACCCTGCCGTGAGGATGGTTCCGTGACGCCGGCCGACCTGCGACGAACCACCCGCAGCGACCTGCTGCGGCTGGGGTTCGTCGAGCTCGACCGCGCTGTCGCGGAGCTCGAATCGCTCGGCGCCGGCGGAGTGGACCTGCTCGCGTTCCTCGGGCAGACCGCGGACCCCGACGCAGCGCTCGGGGCATTGTGTCGGCTGGCTGATGCCGTCGATGACCGCGACGAGCTGCTGACCGCCCTCCGCGACGACGAGGGTACGGCGATGCGCGTGCTCTGCGTCCTCGGTGCGAGCACCGCACTGGCGGATCACCTGGTCCAGCACCCCGCGCAGTGGCTCGAGCTCACCGATCCCAGCCTCGGGTCGACCCGACCGGCAGCCTGGGCGATGCGCGAGTCGCTGCTGGCCGCCGTCGGAGCCGACGCGACCGATCCTTCGCCGGTCGCGACAGCGCCCGACCACGCGGCGGTCGATGCGCTGCGGGTCGAGTACCGCCGCCAGTTGTTGCGCCTGGCCGCCCGGGACCTCACCCATCACCTGGGCGTCGACGATGCGGCTGCAGAGCTCTCGGACCTCGCTGCCGGGACCCTGGACGCGGCGCTCGCCGTCGCCCGTCAGCGGATCGGCCCCGAGTCCGCCACCGTGCTGCTCGCGGTGATCGCGATGGGCAAGTGTGGCGGCCACGAGCTGAACTACGTCTCCGACGTCGACGTGATCTTCCTCCACGAGCCGGCCGACCCCGATGTGGACGACGCCATCGTCTCGGCCGCGGGCAGGGTCGCGTCGCGCCTGGCGGCCCAGATGATGCAGGTCTGCTCGGAACACACGGCCGAGGGCACCATCTGGCCGGTCGACGCGGCCCTGCGCCCGGAGGGCAAGGCCGGCCCGCTGAGCCGGACCCTGGCCAGCCACCAGAGCTACTACGAGCGCTGGGCCGAGCAGTGGGAGTTCCAGGCCCTGCTCAAGGCGCGGCCCGTCGCCGGTGACCTCGCCCTGGGGCGAGCCTTCGTCGACATGGTTGCCCCGATGGTCTGGTCGGCCGCCGACCGGGAGGGGTTCGTCGATGCTGCCCGCGCCATGCGCCGACGGGTCCTCGAGCACATCCCGGCGAAGGAAGCCGACCGCCAGCTCAAGCTCGGTGCCGGCGGCCTGCGTGACGTCGAGTTCGCCGTGCAGCTGCTGCAACTGGTCCACGGGCGCGCCGACGAACGGATCCGGCCGCCCGCGACCCTGAGCGCCCTCGCGGAGCTGACCCGCGGCGGGTACGTCGGCCGGGAGGACGGCGAGGCACTGCATCGCGCCTACGGATTCCTCCGCCAGCTGGAGCACCGCATCCAGCTCTACCGGATGCAGCGCACGCACGTCGTACCCTCCGACGCGCCCTCGATGCGACGGCTGGGCCGCAGCCTCGGCTTCCTCAAGGAGTCGGAGAAGCGGCTCGACGACACGTGGCAGGACTACCGTCGCGAGGTCAGTCGCCTGCACCAGAAGATCTTCTACCGGCCGCTGCTCAGCGCCGTCGCACGCATCGGCTCGGACGAGGTCCGGCTGTCGTCCGAGGCGGCGGGCGCGCGGCTGGCCGCGCTGGGGTACGCCGACCCGGACGCTGCGTTGCGCAACCTGGAGGCGCTCACGTCCGGGGTCAGCCGGACCTCCGCCATCCAGCGCACCCTGCTGCCCGCGATGCTGCAGTGGTTCGCGGAGTGCCCGGATCCCGATGGCGGGCTGTTCGGGTTCCGGCGGATCAGCGAGGAGCTCGGGCGGACGCCCTGGTACCTGTCCACCCTGCGCGACGAGGGTGAGGTCGCCGAGCGCCTGGCGCACCTGCTGGCGACCTCTCGCTACTGCACCGACCTGCTCGAGCGCGAGCCCGCCGGGGTGCGCCTGCTCGCGGGCGACCTCCGACCGCTGGGCTCGGACGCGCTGACCGAGGAGATGCTCGCGGGCGCCCGCCGGCAGGAGGGGGAGAAGGCGGTGCGTGCCGTGCGCGCCGTACGACGCCGTGAGCTGTTGCGGATCGCGGCCGGCGACGTGCTCGGCCTGGTCACCGTCGACGAGGTCGGCTTCGCGCTGTCCCGCCTCACCGACGCGACGCTTGAGGCGACCCTCGAGGTCGCCGGCCAGACCGTCCGGCGCCAGCGCCACCTGGAGGCCGCACCGACCCGGATCGCGATCATCGCGATGGGCCGCTACGGCGGCTTCGAGCTGTCCTACGGCAGCGATGCCGACGTCCTGTTCGTCCACGACCCCGTCGACGGTGCCGACGCCCACGAGGCCGGCAGCTACGCCCGTGCCGTTGCCGAAGAGGTACGACGTGCGCTGGGTGCGCCGGGTCCCGACCCGGCGCTCGTGGTCGATGCCGACCTGCGCCCCGAGGGACGCCAGGGCCCGCTCGTCCGGACCCTCGAGTCCTACGCCGCCTACTACGCGAAGTGGTCGCACGTGTGGGAGGCCCAGGCGCTGCTCCGCGCGGACGCGGTGGTCGGTGACCCCGACCTGCGGGCGCGCTTCACGGCACTGATCGACCCGTTGCGCTACCCCGAGGAGGGCCTGAGCGAGGACGACATCGTGGAGGTCCGGCGGATCAAGGGCCGGGTCGACAAGGAACGGTTGCCGCGCGGCGCGGACCCGACCCTGCACTTCAAGCTCGGGCGCGGCGGCCTCGCCGACATCGAGTGGACCGTCCAGCTGCTGCAGCTGCGGTACGGCGCCCGCGTCGAGGGACTGCGCACCGCACAGACCCTCGCTGCGCTGACCGCGGCTGCCGACGCCGACCTGCTCACCCACGAGGACGCGGAGACCCTCGCCACGTCGTGGCGGATGGCGTCGCGGGTGCGCAACGGGCTGCTCCTCGCGCGCGGCCGGGCCGGCGACCAGTTCCCGCGCGCGACGATCGAGCGCCGCGCGACGGCGGGCATCCTCGGCTATCAGCTGGACGAGACGGACCGGGTCCTGGACGACTACCTGCGCATCACGCGCAGGGCGCGCGCGGTGGTGGACCGGGTCTTCTGGGAGTGAGCTGGAACAGGCGTGGGGTCCTGCCCCAAGTGGCCCAAGGGAACCATTGGTATGTCATGATGGACGCCGTCGGGCCGCGACCGACCCCCCCAGAGGTCGCGGCCCGGCGCCTTGCGTTTTGACCCCTTGCGGCCTGTCCAGCACGAAACGGAACCTTCGGTGACCACGCTCGAACTCGTCGTCCTCGCCTTTGCGCTGGCCATGGACGCAGTGGCCGTGTCGCTGGCCGAAGGACTCCAGCTGCGCCGGCCGCGGTGGCGCGACGCCCTGCTGATGGCCGGCATGTTCGGCCTCTTCCAGGCGCTGATGCCGGTGCTCGGCTGGGTGCTGGCGTTCTGGTTCGCCGACGCCGTCGAGACGGCGACGCCGTGGATCGCGTTCGGCCTGCTGAGCCTGATCGGCGCCAAGATGCTGTGGGAGTCGTTCGGCGACGAGGCGGACGAGCACACCACCCCGACCGTCACGGTGCGCTCCGTGTTGCCGCTGGCGATCGCCACGTCGATCGATGCTGCAGCCGTCGGCGTGACCTTCGGCGTGCTGGAGGTCGACGTCGCGCCGGCCGTCCTGCTGATCGGTGTCATCACCTTCGTGCTGGCGCTCGCTGCGGTGTTCATCGGTTCGCGGGTGGGGGAGCGGCTGGGGCGCTGGGCGACCCTGGTCGGTGGCCTGATCCTGATCGGGATCGGCCTGCGCATCCTGCTCGGCTGAGCACCCGATCTGGCTCAACCACGGGCGATTCCCTGTTCAGGTACCTGTTACGGGCGGTAACGTCAGAGCATGTTCCTTGCCGTAGAAGAAGCTCCACCGGCAGGCGGTGCGGCGCTCGACCAGGTCCTGATCGCCGCGGCGGCCTTCGCCGTCATCTACATCCCGATCGGGATC
This sequence comes from Nocardioides sp. CPCC 206348, assembly GCF_048654705.1. Taxonomy (NCBI): domain Bacteria; kingdom Bacillati; phylum Actinomycetota; class Actinomycetes; order Propionibacteriales; family Nocardioidaceae; genus Nocardioides; species Nocardioides sp. CPCC 206348. The sequence goes on along the minus strand of NZ_JBMCZA010000153.1, from coordinate 14,743 downwards.
TTCCTGATGCGCGAACGCGACGGGAAGCCGACCCTCATCGGGCGCCTGGCCGACCGCGTCTCCGCCATCGACGGGCTTCCGCGGTGGGCTGGGCTGCCCGGCTACCTGGCGGTGGCGGCGCTGCTCGCCTGTGCATTCGGCGTCTACTGGGACGTCCCGATCCACATGCAGAACGGCCGCGACGAGGGGCCGCTGGCCAACCCGTCGCACTTCCCGATCATGTTCGGCATCTTCTTCTTCCTTGCCGCGGGGGTGATCTCGGCGGGGCTGGCCAAGGACCCGTTGCCGCGTCGGACCTTCCGGCTCACGCCGAAGTGGCACGTGCCGATGGGCACCCTGGTGCTCCTCGGGGCCGGCCTGATCGCCGCGGCGGGCTTCCCTGCCGATGACGTGTGGCACCGGCTGTTCGGCCAGGACGTCACCGAGTGGGGGCCCACCCACGTGATGATGATCGGCGGTGCCGTCACCTGCATCCTGGCGGTTCCCCTGCTCTTCGCCGAGGCAGCGCAGGTGGGCCACGCGCCGGCCCGGACCTGGCTCCGCTTCGGTGGCCTCGCCACCGGTGGCCTGCGCCTGTTCGGCAGGTTCCTGCCGCCGGTGCGTCGCGAGGCCCCGGAGTCGGTCATTGCCGACCGTGGCGCCTGGGCGACCCGCCTGCTCATGACCATCGTGATCGGCATCTGCATCATCCCGATGGCGTTCCTGATGGAGTTCGACCTCGGCGTTCCCCAGTTCCCCGCCGCGTCCCTCTTCATCATCTCCGGCTTCCTCACCGGCTGGATCTTCGTGGCCGGCCGGCTCTTCTTCGGGCCCGGCGGCGCCCTGGTCACCTGGCTGACCTACACCGTCGTGCGCCTGCTCATCTTCGCCATGACACTGCCGGTCCCCGACATCCACCGTGCCCACTGGCTGCTCTTCCTCGGTCCGGCGCTCTGCATCGAGCTGCTGGCGCTCGTCGTGCGGAACCGGGGCCCGCTCTTCGCCGGCGTCGCCGGACTGTTCGCGGGCACGGTCGGCCTGGCAACCGAGTGGTGGTGGATGGACCTCTTCATGCCCTATCCGCTGCCGCCCGAGACGCAGCAGATGCCGTTGATGCTGACGGTCGGTGGCATCGCCGCCGCCGGTGGCGGCCTGCTCGGCTGGTCCTTCGCACGCCACATCGAGCGCATCGCCCAGCTGCCCGGCGCCTCCGCCCCGGTCCAGGAGTCCCGTGCGTCGTCGGGCCGATGGCTCGGTACCGCCGGCGTGCTCGCCTTCGTCGTCCTGATGGCTGTCTTCGCCCCGCCGACCAGTGCTGGTGAGGTAGAGGTGGTCAAGCAGTGCGACGGTGACGACTGCCGGACGACGTACCAACCGGTTGAGGGCACCGACGTGATCTCGGGCCGGGTCTCCTACGACGACAACTGCATCGGCACCGAGGGCTGCCGATCGGTGGTGACCGTGCGTACCGATCCGGTCGATGCCGCGGACGACGCCGTGTGGATCTCGGCGCTGGCGTACCAGGGCAAGCACGAGAACGACGAGAACATCCCCGGCAACGGCATGCTCAGCATCGCGATGGAGCCGACCGGCCTCGACGGAGAGTTCCGCAGCACGGACCCGCTGCCGCTGTACGGCGACTGGAAGGTGCTGGTCCGGCTCCACCTCGCGCCCACCACGATGGTCTCGATCCCGCTCCACATGCCGGCCGACCTCGCGATCGACGGACCCGCGGCGGGGCTGGTCCAGGTCGAGGACGGTACGGACGCCGCCTTCGTCCATGAACCGTTCATGCTCCAGCGCGAGCGGAAGCCGGACGTCCCGGTCTGGCTCTGGACCGTGATGTACGGCGTCGTGATCGCCTCGTGGCTGGCGCTGCTCGCCTTCTACGGCTGGCTGTTCGCCTCCGCCGCGGGGGCGGCCGGAGTGGCGACGAAGAAGGAGACGTCACCGGCGTC
>NZ_JBMCZA010000153.1:9576-12775 GCF_048654705.1 Nocardioides sp. CPCC 206348 | reverse complement strand
CGGTTGCTGCGCAACCTCCTCGACCAACGTTGTCCCCGGTGTGGGATTGTTAGGTTATGCATACCTTGGTCACGGCGCCGGCTGCGGTGCGTGGCGACGTCACCTCCGGTGCTGCACGCGGCCGGGTCCTGGTGCTCGCGGGTGCCGTCCTGCTCCTGCTGGTCGGTGTGGTGCTGAGCCTGGCGCTGGGCGTGCGCGAGGTTGCTGTCGGCGAGTCCTGGCGTGCGCTGACCGATCCGGTCGCGGGCAACGTGGACCACGCCGTGATCCGTGGGCAGCGGGTGCCGCGCACGATCATCGCGCTGCTCGCCGGTGCCGCCCTGGGGTTGGCCGGCGTGCTCGCCCAGGGGATCACCCGCAACCCGCTGGCCGACCCCGGCCTGCTCGGTCTCAACGCCGGGGCTGCCCTCGGCATCGTCATCGCCGCGACGACCTTCGGCGTCATTTCGCCGGTCGGGGCCGTGTGGTTCGCCTTCCTCGGCGCGGCGATCGCTGCGCTCACGGTCTTCGCCATCGGGCACGGGCGTCCCGTGCAGCTCGCGCTCGCCGGAGCGACGCTCACCGCGCTGCTCACCCCGATCTCGAACCTCGTCCTGTTCCGTGACGTCGACGCGTTCAACAGCCTCCGGTTCTGGGCGGTGGGCGCCCTCAACGGGCGCGACCTCGCCGCCGTCGAGGTGCTGTGGCCGTTCATCGCGGTCGGCGCGGCCATCGCGTTGTTCTCGGCGCACCGCCTCAACGGCCTGGCGCTCGGCGACGACGTCGCCGCCGCCCTGGGCCAGGGTGTCGGGACCACCCGCGCGATCGCCGGCCTGGCCATCATCTGCCTCGCGGGTACGGCGACCGCGCTCGCCGGTCCGATCGCACTCGTCGGCCTCGCGGTCCCGCACGCCGCCCGGCGCCTGGTCGGCACCGACTACCGCTGGATCGTCCCGCTGTGCGCGCTGCTCGGTCCGGTGATGCTGCTGACCGCCGACATCGTCGGTCGCCTGGTCAAGGCCGACGAGCTCGAGGCGGGCGTGGTGGCTGCCATCATCGGGGCACCGGTGCTGATCGCCGTGGCCCGCGGCCGACGGGTGGCCGGCCTGTGAGCACCACGGTGACCGACCTCGACCTCAGCACGATCACCCGCATCCGTCGACGCCACCGCCTGCGCACCCTCGTGGTCGTCGCGGTCGGGGTGGCCCTGTGCCTGGGCCTGCTCCTGATCACCTTCGGCCTCGGTGCGGCGGGTGTCCCGCCGGAGCGCTCCTTCCCGGCGTTGTTCGGGGTCGGGGACCGGTTCGACCTGCTCGTCGTCCAGGACCTGCGCCTGCCGCGCGGACTGGCCGCGATCATCGCGGGCCTCGCCTTCGGCCTGGCGGGGGCGTTGTTCCAGTCGACGTTGCGCAACAACCTGGCCAGCCCGGACATCCTCGGGATCTCCGGGGGAGCGTCGCTGGGTGCGGTCACCGCGGTGGTCGGGTACGGCGCCTCCGGTGTCGCCGTGAACCTCGCTGCCGGTGCAGGTGCGCTGGCAGCGGCGGTGGCGATCTGGGTGCTCGCCTGGCGCAACGGCCTCCACGGCATTCGTTTCGTACTGGTCGGCGTCGGCATCGCCTATCTGTGCGGCTCCCTGATCTCCTGGCGGCTCGCGGAAGCCGACGAGCGGGAGGGCGGGACCGTGCTGCTGTGGACCATCGGCAGCGTCGCGGACGTCCGCGACGGCACGCTCGGCACCCTCGCCCTCGGTGTCGCGGCGCTGGCGCTGCTGACGGTGCCGATCGCGCGCCAGCAGCGTGCTCTGGCCCTCGGTGACGAGCATGCGCAGGGACTGGGGCTCGGGCCGACGCAGTCACGCGTGCTGGCGTTGTTGATCGGGGTCGGCCTGGTCGCGTTGGCGACGGCCGTCGCGGGTCCGATCGCGTTCGTGGCGCTGGTCGCCCCCGCGATCGCGCGCCGCCTGGTCGACGACGGAGGTCCCGCCCTGGTCGCCTCCAGTGTGGTCGGCGGCGCGCTCACGATGCTCTCGGACGTCGTGGGCCAGTACTACCTCCCCGGAGGACTCACCGCCCCGGTCGGCATCGTGACCGGGCTCGTCGGCGCGCCGTACCTGTTGTGGCTGCTGGCCCGAAGCGATCGAAAGGCGACCGTATGAGCACCGCGATCACCGCCGAGGGCGTGTCCCTCGGCTACAAGGGCCGCCCGGTCATCGAGGGCCTCGACCTCGCGCTCCCGCCCGGGAAGGTGACGGCGATCGTCGGACCCAACGCGTGCGGCAAGTCGACGCTGCTGCGCGGCCTGGCCCGCCTGCACCCGCTCTCGGGTGGGAAGGTCAGCATCGACGGCAAGGACATCGGCGCCCTGTCGCGACGCGACCTCGCGCGCCTGGTGGGCGTCCTGCCCCAGACGTCGATCGCGCCGGACGGCGTCCGGGTCGCCGAGCTCGTCGGCCGGGGCCGGTTCCCGCACCAGGGCTGGTTCGGGCGGCACAGCAGCAACGACGACGCCGTCGTGATGCGGTCGCTGGAAGCCACGGGTCTGGCCGACCTTGCCGAGCGCCGCCTCGAGGAGCTGTCGGGCGGGCAGCGCCAGCGCGTCTGGATCGCGATGGTGCTCGCCCAGGAGACCGACGCGGTCCTGCTGGACGAGCCGACGACGTACCTCGACGTCACCCACCAGCTCGAGCTGCTCGACCTGCTCAGTGACCTCAACGAGGAGCGCGGCACCACCGTGGTGATGGTGCTGCACGAGCTCAACCACGCCGCCCGGTACGCCGATCACGTGGTCGTGATGTGCGGTGGCCGGGTCGCCGCCCAGGGGGCGCCGGGCGACGTACTGACCGCCGACTCGGTGCGCGAGGCGTTCGGCCTCGACGCGGAGGTGATCGTCGATCCGGTGACCGGCGGCCCCCTCGTCGTACCCAAGGGGCGGACCAGGCGGGGAGTCAGCAGTCTCTTAGGTTAGGCTTTCCTTATCCCAACCCCGAGAGATTGAGGAGAGACACGTGCGTACACGTGCCTTCCGCCGGACCACTGCGCTCGTCGCAGGTCTGGCCACCGTGCTGGCCCTGGCTGCCTGCGGCCAGGAGAGCGACGACAAGGACTCCGGTACCACCACGCTGGAGGCCACCGACTCGTTCCCGATCACCATCGAGCACGCCTTCGGCAAGACCGAGATCACGGAGGAGCCCCAGCGGGTGGCGACGTGGGGCTGGGGT
>NZ_JBMCZA010000153.1:8447-9566 GCF_048654705.1 Nocardioides sp. CPCC 206348 | reverse complement strand
CGTACACGTGCCTTCCGCCGGACCACTGCGCTCGTCGCGGGTCTGGCCACCGTTCTGGCCCTGGCCGCCTGCGGCCAGGAGAGCGACGACAAGGACTCCGGCACCACCACGCTGGAGGCCACCGACTCGTTCCCGATCACCATCGAGCACGCCTTCGGCAAGACCGAGATCAAGGAAGAGCCCCTGCGGGTGGCGACGTGGGGCTGGGGCTCCACCGAGGCCGCCATCGCCTCCGGCGTCTACCCGGTCGCGATCGCCGAGCAGCTCTGGACCGTCGGCAAGGGCAACCTCCTCCCGTGGGTCGAGGAGGCGTACGACGCCGAGGGCGTCGAGCACCCGACGCTGCTCCCCGACGACGGCTCCGGCGCGACCGTGCCCTACGACGAGTTCATCGCCGCGAAGCCCGACCTGATCCTGGCGCCGTACTCCGGCATCACCGAGGACCAGTTCAAGAAGCTCAACGAGATCGCTCCGACGGTCGCCTACCCCGAGGCCGCCTGGACGACCACGTGGCAGGACACCATCAAGATCACCGCGAAGGCGCTGGGACGCAGCGCGCACGGTGACAAGATTCTCGCCGACATCGACACCTTCCTGGCCGACGAGGCCGAGAAGCACCCGGAGTTCGACGGCAAGAAGATCGCCGCCCTCTACCCGGCACCGGCCGCGATCTCGCTCTACACCGAGCTCGACCCGCGCCTGGCGATCCTGACGAAGCTCGGCTTCGACGTCGCGCCGAGCGTCGCGAAGCTGGACACGTCGAAGGGTGGCTTCTACTTCGACATGAGCTACGAGAAGGTCGACGAGATCGACGCCGACGTGGTCGTCACGTACTTCGACGACGACGCCCAGGCCGCCGCCTTCCTCAAGGACCAGAAGGCCCTCGCCATCCCGGCCGTCAAGGACGGGGGCGTTGCCCAGGTCATCGGCCGCACGCGGATCTCGGCGGTCTCCCCGCCGACGGCGCTCAGCTTCCAGTGGGCCGGTGGCATGCCCGAGCTGGTCAAGCTGCTCGCGGAGGCGTCCGCCCAGTAGTCACCTCCGCTGGTGGAGGTGCGAGTGAAGAGCCTCGAAGCCCGCTCGGGGGTTTCGAGGCTCTTCGCTGTGCTTTTCGCTGTG
>NZ_JBMCZA010000153.1:0-8437 GCF_048654705.1 Nocardioides sp. CPCC 206348 | reverse complement strand
TGCTCGCGGAGGCGTCCGCCCAGTAGTCACCTCCGCTGATGGAGGTGCGAGCGAAGAGCCTCGAAGCCCGCTCGGGGGTTTCGAGGCTCGTCGCTGTGCTTTTCGCTGTCTCCTCGCACCTCCACCACCGAGGCGTCAGTGGGGGCCGTCGGGGTAGATGCTCCGGGTCTCGGCCCGGGCGTACCTCCGCGGCAGGTAGTCGCCGACGTAGACCTTCGGCAGCGCCTTGGCCACGGTGAGGGCCACGTAGATGACCGTGTTGATCGCCACGAACGCCGCGAGGATCGCGAACGGGTGCGAACGCACGAGGGCCTCGGGGAAGAGGATGCCCAGGGGTGACAACAGGCTGCTCATCAGGCATCCACCGTTCGGTGCGTCGGGGTCTGGACGACGGTTCCCCAGCTGGCCGTTCGGCCCAGCGACATGTCGATGATCCCCTTGAGATAGACGATGTCGAGGAACAGTGCGTAGGCGAGCTCCGGGAAGAGGGTGGCGGCGAGGAGGCGGGCGCGCCAGCCTCCGGGCCACACGGTGATGATCCGTTCGACGGTGAAGACCATCCCGGTGCCGAGCCAGAACGGGAACCACACCCACGAGTCGAACGACAGCGTCATCAGCGCCATCATCAGCAGGTAGGACATCAAGGCGATGACGCCGTACCCGATGCCGAGCTGCTGGGCCCAGTAGCGGAAGGTCGCCGGCCGCATCCCGTACTCGCCGAGGTTCTCCAGCGCGCCGCGCTGCCACCGCAGGCGCTGGACCCACAGGCCGCGCCAGGTGGGCATCACCTCGGTCACGACGGTGCAGTCGGCCGGCGAGATGACCAGCCCGCCCAGGGTCTTCAGGGCGAGGGTGATCTCGTTGTCCTCGGTGAGCACCAGGGTGTCGTAGACGTCGCCGGGCACGCCGGGCAGCATCCGCCCGCGCTCCTCGGCGACCGTGCGCAGGGCACGCGGCCGGAAGACCGTGGCGGTGCCCGTGAGGACGAAGACCCGGCCGCGGCGGCGACGGAGGTCGCGGCCGTACCGGAGGTACTCGTTGCGCTGGAACTGGCCGATCAGGCCCTTGCCCTCCTCGCCGTAGAACAGGCCACCGATGGCCATCAGGCCCCGGTCCTCCGTCATCCGGCGCACGACCGCGTCCAGGAAGCCGGCGTCGAGCGAGGTGTCGGCGTCCATCACCATGACGAGGTCGTTCTCGCCCTGCGCGGGAAGCACGCGGGCCAGTGCCTGGTTCAGCGCACCGGCCTTCTTGTGCACGTTGCCCTGGCTCTCGATCACGTCCGCACCGGCCCGGAGGGCGAGGGCGACCGTGTCGTCGGTGCAGTTGTCGGCGACCACGATCACGCGTTGGGGCCGGTACGACTGCGCGAACAGCGCGGCCAGGGTGCCGGTGATGGCCTGCTCCTCGTTGTGGGCGGGCACCAGGACCGTGAGGGTGACCTCTCCGTGGAACTGGCCACGGGTCTCGGCCATCACGTGGCGAGGGGACAGGGGGAGCCGGTGGCCGTCGTCGCTGCGGCGTGCCCGGTTCGCGATCCGGCGCTCGAGGAGCGCGACACCGGCGGCGAACAGCAGCGCCAGTCCCGCCGCGGCCGCGAGGGTCGAGACGCTGGGCATCTCCGTGTCGTAGAGCAGGTGCCAGGCCCCCAGGACCAGGCCGTCCTTCGGCTCGGCGGCCCTGCTGGCGGTGTCGGAGACCGACCACCACAGCAGTCCGGCGCCGATGGCGGCGGTGCCGAAGATCAGCACTCCGACTGCCCGTTGCAGTCCTTGCGTCCCGGATTTCTCCATGTCCTCGACGATAGGGAAACGCCGCCTGTCCCCGCCGGAGTACGACGACAGGGTGGCCGATCGTCGACGAAATCGGGACCGAGGTCCCGATTTCCTTGGTTCGAGCAGGGAATGGCCGAAGGAACGGTCACGTGGGGGCACCGAACGGAGTCGGGCACCCCGGACGACTGGAGGGGCGATGGAATCCCGAGCGGAGGACACCGCACTGCGGGCGAGGATCGAGCGCGAGGATCGCCTGCGCCTGATCATCGAGGCAGCGCCGAGTGCCATGATCGTGGTCGACGGCAGTGGTCGCCTGGTGCTGGTCAACTCCGAGGCGGAGCGGTCATTCGGCTACACGCGCGAGGAGCTGCTCCTGCTGCGTGTCGAGGACCTCATCCCGACCCGGTTCCGCAACCATCACGACGTCGAGCGCGACGCGTACTTCGCGCACCCGGACCGCCGCGGGATGGGTGTCGGCCGCGAGCTGTTCGGCCTGCGCAAGGACGGCACGGAGATGCCCGTCGAGATCGGCCTGAACCCGATCGTGATCGACGGTGAGCGCTTCGTGCTGGCGTCGGTCATCGACATCACCGAGCGGCTCCGCGGCCAGGCTGCCGAGGCGGCAGTCCGTCACGACGTGCTGCGCCGCTCGATCCTGGACACGATCCCGTTCAGCATCATCGCGACCGACCGGCACGGCCGGATCGTGACCGCGAACCCCGCCGCCGAGTCGCTGCTCGGCTACCGCGCCGGGGAGCTGATCGACACGTCGCTGACCGCGATCGACGGTGCCGGACGTCGTACCCACGGTGACGGCACACCGATCCTCGGCGATGCCCACGGGGACGACAACGAGTGGGTGTACCGCCACCGGGACGGGCGGATGATCCCCGTCCAGGAGGCCATCGTGCCGCTGGAGTCCGACAGCGGGGAGGACTCCGGGTTCCTGGTCGTGGCCTACGACATCACGCACCGCGTCGAGGACCGCAAGCAGATGGAACACATGGCCACCCACGACGGACTCACCAACCTGGCGAACCGTTCGCTCCTGGTGCGGCACCTCGCGGTCACCCTCGAGGAGGGCGCGAGCTCGGACCTGCACACGGTCCTGCTCCTGCTGGACCTCGACCACTTCAAGCGGATCAACGACTCGCTCGGCCACCACATCGGGGACGAGCTCCTGCTGGTGGTGTCCGAGCGGCTGCGGGTGTGGACGCGTGAGGACGACTTCGTCGCACGTCTCGGCGGCGACGAGTTCGTCATCGTCTTCCACGACGTGCCGCCGGACGCCGAGCTCGACCGCCGCATCAACGGACTGATGGTTGACGTCCTCGCACCGGTCGTGGTGCACGGGTACGAGCTCGTCGTCACCGGCAGCATCGGCGGCACCCGGTTCCCCGTCGACGCGGTCGATCCCGGTGAGCTGTTGAAGCACGCGGACATCGCCATGTACCAGGCCAAGGCAGCCGGCCGGAACAACGTGCAGTGGTTCGAGCCGGGAATGCTCGAGGAGAACCACGAGCGGCTCGCGCTCTCGGCTGCCCTGCGCCAGGCCCTCGACCAGGACCAGCGTGAGCTCTCCCTCGCCTACCAGCCCCAGCTGGACCTGGCGACCGGCGAGGTCGTCGGCGTCGAGGCGCTGGCCCGCTGGACCAGCCCCACGCTCGGTTCGGTCCCTCCGGACCGGTTCATCCCGGTGGCCGAGGACGGCGGCATGATCGCGCCACTCGGCAGCTGGGTCCTGCGTACGGCGTGTGCCGCGCTGGCCGCGTTGCAGCTCCAGATGGGGCGTCCGCTGCGTCTCGCCGTGAACGTCTCGCCGCGCCAGATGCGGGGGAGCGCCTGGCTCGACGAGATCGCGCAGGCCATCGAGGAGACCGGCATCGCGCCGGAACAGCTCGAGGTCGAGATCACCGAGGGGCTGCTCATCGACGACCACGGCGACGCGGTGTCGATGCTGGAGTCCTTGCGGGCAATGGGCGTGACGATCGTGGTCGACGACTTCGGCCGCGGCTACAGCAGCCTCGCCTACCTGACGAAGTTCCCGATCGACAAGATCAAGATCGACCGCTCCTTCGTGCAGGAGATCACCAGCGTCGACCACAACGCCGCCATCGTGGACGCCATCATCGTGATGGCGCACGCCCTGGGCATGACCGTGGTGGCCGAGGGTGTCGAGACCGAGGCCCAGGAGTGCTACCTGCGCGAGCGCGGTTGCGACGAGGTGCAGGGATACCGCTACAGCCCGGGCGTTCCGGCGGGTTCGGTGGCCATGGTCGCCCAGGCGCTCGGCACCTGACCGGTCGTTGCCGACCGGTTGCAACCGGCCCGCTTGGCGTCGTACATCGCCCTGTCCGCGGCAGTGATCAGTGACTTGCTGGTGCTCTTGCGATCGGACAGCACGTAGCCGACGCTCGCGGTGATCCGGTCGAACGGCGCGTCGGCCGTCGTGCCGTACGGCTCGGCGACCTGCAACCGGACCCGCTCGGCGAGGGCGTGCAGGTCCTCGACGGAGGCCATGCCGGGGCAGGTGATGACGAACTCGTCGCCCCCGAAGCGGGCCACCAGGTCGCCCGGGCGTACGGCGGCGCTGATCCGGTGCGCCATCTCGTTGAGCAGGAGGTCTCCTTCGCGGTGCCCCCATGCGTCGTTGACGAGCTTGAAGCCGTCCAGGTCCAGGAAGATCACGCCCACGGCGCGGGGTGCGACGCGCGGCCGCTCCAGGTGCCTGTCGAGGTGCTGCACCAGCAGCGTGCGGTTGGCCAGCCCGGTGAGCGGGTCGTGCAGCGCCAGGCGCCGGAGCTCGGCGATCAGTGCGTTGCGGGAGTCGCGGGTCAGCGACAAGGTCAGCACCACCAGGGTCAGGCTGCCGACGGTGCCCTGGGCGAGCAGCGCCTGCTCCTCGGCGGCGATGCCCCGGAGCGGGCCGCGGTCCAGGAAGGTCGCCCACACGATGAACGTTCCGGCCGCGGCCAGGAACAGGCTGCTCGTCGTCGTCGAGTAGCGCAGCGACACCCACATGGCCGGCAGCATGATCGCGAAACCGGTCGGCAGGCCCGGGTTGAACCAGAAGATCCGGGCGAACAGCGCGGTCACGACCACGGCGCACACGACCGACTCCGCGACCCGTGCGCGTGACAGGCGCGGGGGAGTCCAGCGGACGTCCTTCAGGCGAAGGACCACCGCGACGCCGGTCAGCGCGGTGACACCGTTGCGCACCGCGAACAGGGAGAAGGTGCGCACCAGGTTCTCGTGGTGTTCGTGGGCGAAGTACGCGACCGCCAGCGCCGCTGCGACGAGCGCGCCCACCGTGACGGCGCCGACCAGCCGCGCGAGGTCCGCCGGGTCACGCAACGTGACCGAGCGGCCGCCGTACCGAAGGGCGGAGGTGGTGACCGCGGCGAGGGCGAGGTTGACGACGGCGAACCAGACGGCCAGCTGGGGTTCGGCTCCGGTGGCCAGGGTGACCCCGGCGGTCAGCACGGTCAACAGCGTCCAGTGGACCGCGGCCGGGACCCGGGGGAGCCCGCTGGCGTGGATGCCCCACAGGACCGCGACGGCCGCGGCGGGCCAGGCCAGGGAGATCTCGCTGCCGTCGACGCGGGTCGCCCGACCCACGAGGATCGCCAGCGCACAGGCCACCGCGAAGCCCAGCAGGGGCAGCGCGGTCCGGACGAGGCGTCGAGCCACGGCCCGCTCCACTTCTCTCGACGGATGTGCGTTTCCGATCGACAACAGGGGGTGTGATCGGAGGAAAAATGCCGCACTGATCTGGTTGAACCGTTGACCAATCCGCGGCTCCCGTGGTGCAGTGACAGTCGTCACATCTCGGGGGTTGGCACATGGGGAACGAAGAAGCGCGGGAGCCTGCCGCGAAGCTGAGCCGACGATCATTCGTCGGGTACGTCGTCGGTGGCACCAGCCTGATGGTGATGGCCGACCTGACGCTCGGAGCGAGTCCAGCGAGCGCGATTCCCATTCCGTCGCTGCCGCAGATCCCGGAGCTCTACGACCTCAACGACTTCCTGACGCACTGCGCCCTGCCGACCGCGAACCAGATCGGGATCCGGGTCGACGAGCAGGGCGACGCCCACTTCGCGCTGCCCCGGATGGAGGTCGGCCAGGGGATCACCACCGCAGCCGCGATGCTGATCGCCGACGAGCTGGACCTGCCCCTCGACCGGGTGCACGTGACCCTCGCACCCGCTCGTCCGGAGCTGCTGTTCAACCAGCTGACGGGTGGCTCGAACACGATCGTCTCGATGTACACGCCGATCCGGGTCGCCGCCGCGGTCGCCCGCAAGGCACTTCTCGAAGCGGCCGCGATTCAGCTGGGCGCCGTACTCAACAGCCTGATCGCGAAGGCCGGGGTCATCAGTGCGCCCAACGGCTCGTCCGTGACGTACGGCGACGTGGCCACTGCTGCTGCCTCACCGAAGACCCGGCAGGTCAGCGTCAGGCTCAAGGCGGCCGCCGAGCGGACCATCGTCGGCACCCCGCAACGGCGGATCGACGCGCTCGACGCGGTCACCGGTCGCAAGCAGTTCGCCATGGACATCGACGTCCCGGACGCCCTGCCGACCATGGTGTGCCGGGCGCCCGGACTCAACGGGAAGCCGGTGTCGGTCCGTAACGAAGCCGCGGTGAAGGCCATGCCGGGGGTGACACACGTGGCGATCATCGCCACGGGGGTCGCGGTGCGGGCCCGCACCTTCGGCCAGTGCATCGACGCCGTGCGGGCCCTCGACGTCGAGTGGGACGGCGGCACCGTTCCCGGGAAGTCGTCGGCCGACGTCCTCAAGGAGCTGCGCCGGGCCCAGCTCCCGCTCGCCGTACCGAAGCTGGGCGCCACGTCGGTGGAGGCGGAGTTCATCTTCAACTTCCGCAGTGGATCCGCGCTGGAGCCGAACTGCGCGATCGCCGACGTACGGTCCGACTCCGCGACCATCTGGAGCGGCCTCAAGTCGCCGATCACCGCGCAAGGACTGATCGCCAAGGAGCTGGGCCTGCCGCAACGCAAGGTCACCGTCCACGTCGTCCAGGGCGGCGGGTCCTTCGGGCGCAAGCTGTTCAGTGACGGGGCGATCGAAGCGGCCCGGGCGTCGAAGGCGTTCGGCGCTCCGGTGCGGCTGATGTGGCACCGGGCCGACGAGCCCCGTCAGGGCCGGGTGCATCCGATGGCGACCTCGCGCATCCGCGCAACGGTGCTGCTGGGCAGCGTCATCACCTTCGAGCAGCGCCACACCAGCGTGACCACCGACTTCACCCACGGGCTCGGCGAACGCCTGACCGCCGAGGCAGCAGCGCTGCCGACCGGACTGGGCAACCTGACCTTCTCGGAATCGGTCTTCATGCTGACCCAGGAGCTGCCCTACAACTTCGGCGTCATCACCCAGCTGCTCAACGAGACCGACAACGATCCGCGACGGTTCAACACCAGCTCGGTGCGCAACATCTACTCGCCCGACGTGGCCACGGCCAACGAGCTGATGGTCGATCGTCTCGCATCCCGCCTCAAGCAGGACCCGGTCGCCTTCCGTCGCGCCCATCTCAAGAGCGCGGTCGTCAAGCGGGTGCTCAACCGCGCCGCCGAGCTCGGCAACTGGGGCAAGGCGATGCCCGCGGGCACCGCGCAGGGGATCGCGATCCACAAGGAGTACAAGGGCGCGACCGCCGTCCTGGTCGAGATCGACTGCCGTCCCGAGACCGTCAACCGGAAGGTCCGCGACGCGGTCACCGGGCCCCGGGTCACCAAGGCGCTGGTCGTGATCGACGCCGGCGTCGTCATCAACCCCGCCGGCATCAAGGCCCAGATGATGGGTGGCTTCATGGACGGCATGGCGCAGGCCCTGACGTACGGCAACCACCTGGTGGACGGGCACTTCCTGGAGGCGAGCTGGGACAACTCGGCGTACACGAGGCAGTGGAACACGCCCTTCGACTTCCAGTGCGAGGTGCTCGACTCGGAGAGCAAGGAGCCCGGGGGAGTCGGTGAGGCCGGCGTGGCGGCGTCGATGGCCGCCGTCGCCTGCGCCTACGCCCGGGCCACCGGGAAGATGCCGACCGAGTTCCCGATCAACTTCCACGATCCGCTGCACTTCGAGCCCAAGTCGTTCATCCCGTCGGTGCCGCAGTCGCCGACCGACGGCCTCTCCTACACGTCCTGAGGTGCCCTGATGCCCACGCACACCTTCAAGCTCAATGGCGAGACCGTCACCGTCGAGGTCGAGGACGACGTCCGCATCCTCTGGGTGCTGCGCGACATCCTCGGTGTCACCGGTCCCAAGTACGGCTGCGGCATCAACGTCTGCAAGGCCTGCACCTCGCACATCAACGGCAAGGCGTTCAACCCGTGCTCGGTCCCGGTCGACGCGATCGGCGAGGACGACGAGATCACCACGATCGAGGGCCTGGCCGACACCGTCGAGGGTGACGGGCTGCACCCGATGCAGGACGCGTGGCTGGAGCACGACGTCGCCCAGTGCGGCTACTGCCAGCCGGGCCAGATCATGACCGCCGTCGCACTGGTCAACCGCGTCCGCCAGGAGGGCCGCGCGATCACCGAGGACGACCTCGACGCGATCCGCAACGTGTGCCGGTGCGGGACCTACTCCCGGATCCGGGACGCGGTGCGCACGGGCGCGGAGATGATGGGCTGAGAC
>NZ_JBMCZA010000152.1:0-543 GCF_048654705.1 Nocardioides sp. CPCC 206348 | reverse complement strand
AGGTGGGCGTACTCCGTGCGCACCGCCGCGACATAGGCGTTGTAGCGGTCCGCCGGCGCGGCGAGGATCGCCAGGTCCGCGTCCGAGAGCGCGGCGCCGTTGTCGTCGCCCTCCTCGGGGCGGTGGTTCTCGGTCAGCCGCACCAGCCGGGCCACCTCGGCCACGGTGGCGGCGTCGGTGAAGGCGGGCAGCGCCTCCTCCGCCCAGCTGGCCGACCTCTCCTCGGCATCCCGCTCGCCGTCGTACACGGCATCGTGGAACCACGCCGCCAGCAGGACCGGCGTGCGGTCGTACGGCGTCCCGTGCCCGGTCAGGGTGTCGAGGTGCTCGAGCACCTCGCGCAGGTGCCGGGTGCCGTGGTGCCCGCGATGCGGGTCGGCGTACGCGGCGAGGATCTCGTCACGGAGCGCATCGGCTCCGGACAGGGGCCAGGGCAGGTCGGGATGGTCGTCCTCCATCAGGACATTCAAACCGACCGCCCCGACACCTGTCACTGCCGGGTGCTGGCTAGTTGTGATGTCCGGGGACGTTGGTCAGTCGGGT
>NZ_JBMCZA010000151.1:2930-4270 GCF_048654705.1 Nocardioides sp. CPCC 206348 | reverse complement strand
CCCGCACGAGACCCGGCCCTTCCAGGCGCACGGGCACATGGACGTCGTCACCCTCGGCGACTTCACCCTCGGCCGAGGCACCTTCGAGCCCGGCTGGCGATGGTCGAACGACGTGAAGCCGATCGCCGGCACCGACTCCTGCCAGGTCCGGCACTACGGATACTGCGTCTCCGGCCAGATGACCCTCCTGTTCGACGACGGCAGCGAGATGACCGTGGAAGCGGGCGACGTCACCCTCATCGAACCGGGCCACGATGCCTGGACCGTCGGCGACGAGCCTTGCGTCATGTTCGACTCCGGCGTCGCGGCCTACGCCAAACCCAGCTGACCGCTGGCAATGGCTTCCGGGAGCGAGCCACGGACGGGGAAGCGCCCGAACAGGGTCGCCTGGACCGCGTGATAGAGGTCGGGCTTGCCCGGCCACACCGTGCGCAGCGGGTGCTGGTGGCGATCCAGCTGGTGGTGCCACGACCCCTGTTCACGATCGAGCAGGTACCGGTCGGCGTACTCCCACCAGGTCCGGGCGTCGCGGTCGTAACGCTCCTCGCCCGTCGTGGCATGGAGAACGGTCGCGGCGGCGATCGCCTCGGCCACCACCCAGTGCATCCGGTCGTGGACGACCGGGCGACCTTCCCAGTCGGTCGTGTAGACGAACCCCTTCGCGCCGTCGACCGCCCACCCGTCGGTTGCCGCGCGCTCGTACAACGCAACTGCCGCGGCCGTGTGGTCCTGGCCGGTCGCGGCATCCAGGTGCACCAGCAGGCGTGCCCACTCGAAGGCGTGGCCGACCGTGGCGCCGTACGGCTTGAACTGGTCGTTCGGCTGCTCGCGGTTGAAGTCGGGTTGCGGCACCCACTGCTCGTCGTAGTGCTCGGGCAACCGCCAGCCGAAGTCCCTGCCGATGCCGACGACCCGCTCGCAGATGCGGGCCGCGCGATCGGTCCACACGCCGCCGACGGCCAGCATCGCCTCGACCGCGTGCATCGTGCCGTTCAGCCCGCGGTACGACGCCGGGGTCGACCAGTCACGGGACCACTCGTCGATGCACATGCCGCTGCGCTCGTCCCAGAACCGCTCCTCGAACACCGCCTCGGCTTCGGCGAGCAGGCGCTCCGCTCCCGGGACCTCCGCCCGGTGCGCGGTGGCCGCGGCCAGCAGCACGAAAGCGTGCTGGTAGCAGGACTTCTCGACCGGCAGCCAGCCACCGTGCTCGTGGTCGCGGAACTCCCCGTCCAGCGCCGCGAGGGCTCCTGCCGCAAGGAGCCCCGAACCGGGGCGCCCGAGCAGGACGCCGAGACTGCGCACGTACAAGGTGCGGGCGCAGAGCCAGGTCTGGCGCG
>NZ_JBMCZA010000151.1:2792-2920 GCF_048654705.1 Nocardioides sp. CPCC 206348 | reverse complement strand
CGTCGATGCACATGCCGCTGCGCTCGTCCCAGAACCGCCCCTCGAACACCGGCTCGGCATCGGCGAGCAGTCGCTCCGCTCCAGGGACCTCCGCCCGATGAGCGGTGGCCGCGGCCAGCAGCACGAAG
>NZ_JBMCZA010000151.1:2365-2782 GCF_048654705.1 Nocardioides sp. CPCC 206348 | reverse complement strand
GCAGCGCTGGTCCCGAAGTCCAGGAGGCGGTTCTGCTCCGCCTCGAGCCAGCCAGGGTCACCAGGTCGCATGGGCTGATCCTGTCAGGTGGGGCTCACCAGGTCGCCGCGTCGAGGAGGGTACGAACCTCCTCGTCGGTGGTCGGCGAGAAGTCACGGTAGAAGTTCCCGACGGCCCCGAACGCCCATGGCATCTCGTGACAGATCAGTTCGTCCGCGGTGAGGTCGTCGGCCGTGATGTCGGCCGGCGCGACCGGGCTGACCACGACGACGTGGACAGCGCCCTGGTCGCGCGCGACCAGGCATGCGGCATGGGCCGTCGACCCGGTGGCGATGCCGTCGTCGACGATCACGGCGACCCGGCCCCGCAGCGACACCCTCGGCCGGCCGCGGCGGAGCGACCCGACCCTGGCCTCGA
>NZ_JBMCZA010000151.1:2028-2355 GCF_048654705.1 Nocardioides sp. CPCC 206348 | reverse complement strand
CCGATGGCCCCCATCGCGTACTCCGGCTGGCGCGGCACCCCGAGCTTGCGGACCACGATCACGTCCAGCGGTGCGTGCAGGGCGCGGGCGATCTCGAACGCGACCGGCACCCCGCCGCACGGGAGCCCCAGGATGACCTGGTCGCGCTCGTGCCGGTCCTCCAACACCGGAACCAGGCGCTGCCCGGCGTCGTACCGATCCGCAAAGGTCGTCATCCACGACACCTCCTGCCTGCCCTCCAGCATCGCACCGGAAGGCCGGCAGCCGGGCAAGGCCCGATCTCCACGGAACCTGCACACGTCGTGCACCCCATCCGACCATCGGGCC
>NZ_JBMCZA010000151.1:1921-2018 GCF_048654705.1 Nocardioides sp. CPCC 206348 | reverse complement strand
GGCACCCCGCCGCACGGGAGCCCCAGGATGACCTGGTCCCGCTGAGGCCGGTCCTCCAACATCGGCACCAGGCGCCGCCCGGCGTCGTACCGATCCA
>NZ_JBMCZA010000151.1:1749-1911 GCF_048654705.1 Nocardioides sp. CPCC 206348 | reverse complement strand
TCCTAGCCTCGGAGCATGAGCTCGAAGCACCGGCTGCTGGTCGTCGAGGACGACGCGGTCATCAACCAGGCCCTCTCGGACCGGCTCGAGGCCGAGGGGTACGACGTGGTCCGGGCCTGGGACGGCCCGGGCGCGGTCGCGGCCTTCGCCGAGCATGAGCCG
>NZ_JBMCZA010000151.1:0-1739 GCF_048654705.1 Nocardioides sp. CPCC 206348 | reverse complement strand
TCCTAGCCTCGGAGCATGAGCTCGAAGCACCGGCTGCTCGTCGTCGAGGACGACGCGGTCATCAACCAGGCACTGTCGGACCGGCTCGAGGCCGAGGGGTACGACGTCGTCCGGGCCTGGGACGGCCCGGGCGCCGTGGCGGCCTTCGCCGAGCACGAGCCCGACCTGGTGGTGCTCGACGTCATGCTCCCCGGGTACGACGGCCACGAGGTGTGCCGCCGGATCCAGGCCGAACGCCCGGTGCCGGTGATCATGCTGACCGCGCGTGCGGAGGAGTCCGACGTGCTGGTGGGCCTCGGGGTCGGGGCAGACGACTACCTGACGAAGCCGTTCCGGATGCGCGAGCTGGTCGCGCGGATCGGTGCTCTCCTGCGTCGCGTCGAGCGCGCGGCCGAGCTGGTCGGACGGCGTCCCCTCCTCCTCGGCGCGCTCCGCGTCGATCCGGCAGCCCGGCGCGTGTGGCGCGACGACGACGAGGTCCACCTGACGCCGACGGAGTTCGACCTCCTGGTCTGCCTGGCGGCCAGCCCGGGGGCGGTGGTCACCCGCGACAAGCTGATGGCCGAGGTCTGGGGGTGGCCCGGGGCCTCCGGCACGCGCACCGTCGACAGCCACGTGAAGGGACTGCGGGCCAAGGTCGGCGCCGATCTCGTGCGCACCGTCCACGGCGTCGGCTACGCCCTCGAGACCGGGACCTGATCGTGACCACGCAGCCGCTCGCCCCGATCGCATCGCTCAAGGTCAAGCTCGGCCTGCTGGTCGCGGTGAGCGCCACCGTGGCCGCCGTGATCGCCAGCCTGGGGCGCACCGCCGGCGTCTCGGCATGGCTCAGCGTCCCGGTCACCGTCGTGCTCGCGCTCGCCGTCACCCAGCTGCTCGCCGTCGGGATGACGTCACCGTTGCGCCAGATGACCACCGCGGCGGGACGGATGGCGACCGGCGACTACGCGGTCCGGGTCGACGACGGGTCGAGCGACGAGGTCGGCCGGCTCGCGCGCGCCTTCAACACCATGGCCCGCGACCTCGCCGACGTCGACCGGCAGCGCCGCGAGCTGGTCGCCAACGTCTCCCACGAGCTCCGCACGCCGCTGGCCGGACTGATCGCGCTGCTCGACAACCTCGTCGACGGCATCGCACCCCGCGACCCCGCGTCGCTGGAAGCCGCACTGCGACAGGCGGAGCGGATGAGCAACCTGGTCGAGGACCTGCTCGACCTCGCCCGCGTCGACGCCGGCCAGGCACCCCTCAGCCCGGAGCCGGTCGACGTGTCCGCGCTGCTCGCCGACGCCACCGCGGAGGCCCGGGTCCTCGGTCGTGCCGTCGAGTACGACGTCGACGTCTCCGAGGACCTGACGGTGCTCGCCGACCCGGCGCGACTGGGCCAGCTGGTCGCGAACCTGCTCGACAACGCGTCGCGGCACAGCCCCGCCGGGGGCACCGTCCGGGTGGTCGCCGCACGGCACGGCGACCGGGTGCGCCTGGAGGTGCACGACCAGGGACCGGGGCTCGCCGCCGCCGACCGGGACCGGGTCTTCGAACCGTTCGGCACCCTCCGGGACACCGAGGGCGGTGGCGGCACCGGACTCGGCCTCGCCATCGCCCGCTGGGTGACCGACCTGCACGGCGGACGCATCCGGTTCGTCGACCCCGAGGACGGCGTCGGCGCCCGGGTCCAGGTGGAGCTGCCGCTGACGCCGCCCGACCGGCCCCGCGCCGACGTACTCCCCTCGCCCGCCCCA
>NZ_JBMCZA010000150.1:13857-14279 GCF_048654705.1 Nocardioides sp. CPCC 206348 | reverse complement strand
ACCGCCGCCCAGCTCCTCGGCGCCGGCGAACGCGTCCTCGCGGACTCGGTGGCCTACGTGAAGCAGCGCAAGCAGTTCGGCCGCGAGATCGGGTCCTACCAGGCGATCAAGCACCAGCTGGCCGACGTACGGATCGCGCTGGACTTCGCCCGGCCGCTGGTCTTCGGCGCTGCGCTGGACCCGACCCCGCGCTCGGTCTCGGCCGCGAAGGTGGCCTGCGGCGACGCCGCCTACCTGGCCTCCCGCACCGGTCTCCAGGTCCACGGAGCGATCGGTTACACCCAGGAGTTCGACCTGAGCATCTGGATCACGAAGATCCGGGCGCTCGTCACCGCCTGGGGCACGCCGGCCTTCCACCGCGCACGCATCCTCGAGTCCCTGCTGGCGGCACGATGAGGTTCGCGCTCAGCGAGGAACAGGCC
>NZ_JBMCZA010000150.1:12156-13779 GCF_048654705.1 Nocardioides sp. CPCC 206348 | reverse complement strand
CAGATCGGGGTCGCTGCGCTCAACATCCCCGAGGAGTACGACGGCGCGGGCGCCACGTTCTTCGAGACCGCCGTCGTCCTCGAGGAGCTCGGCCGCTCGCTCGCGCCCTCGCCGTTGCTGGCCACCGTCGTGGCGGCGGAGGCACTACTCGCGGGCGGCACGGAGGACGCGAAGCAGCGCCTGCTCCCTCGCATCGCTGCCGGGGAGATCGCCACCATCGTCCTCGACGGGCCGGTGCTCGATGCCGACCGTGCCGCCATCGTGCTGGCGGTCATCGGCGACGACCTCGTCGAGGTCACCGGCGCCACCGCCACGTGGACCGAGTCGATGGACCAGTCGGTCCGCCTCGGGCGCCTCGACCTCGCCACCGCACAGACGGCCGTCGTCGGTGACGGCGCGGCGGCCCGCACCCGTGCCGAGCTGGTCGGCGCCGCAGCCGTGTCCGCACTCGCGGTGGGGCTGAGCGATCGTGCCCTGCAGATGACCACCGACTACACGAAGGAGCGGGTGCAGTTCGGCCGGCCGATCGGCTCGTTCCAGGCGATCAAGCACCGCCTGGCCGAGGTCTTCGCCCGGACCGAGCTGGCGCGTTCAGCGAGCTGGGCGGCGTCGTACGCACTGGCCGAGGGCGAGGACCCGGCGGAAGCGGCGTTCCTCACCCACGCTGCAGCGTCGTACGCGCTCGAGACGGCTCAGCTGGCGGCGAGCGAGTGCATCCAGCTGCACGGCGGGATCGCGATCACCTGGGAGCACGACGCACACCTGGTCTTCAAACGAGCCCATTCCCTGAGCCACCTCTTCGGCGCACCACACCGACACCGGGAATCCGTGGCGCTCTGATCACCCGCCGGGGCGTGGGTGTCCGGGGCCGGGCCTTCTCGCTCTCCGTGTGCACGACCGCGGTGAATCCGTCCTCGCCCTGCAGGGCGGCCCGGATGGAGGGTGCGGCGAGGCGGACGACCTCGTCGACCGTCGCGGACGCCAGGGGCTCCAGCTTCAGGACGTAGCGAGTCATGGCGAGGCCGATCAGCTGGGACGCCACCAGCTCGGCCTTCATGGCCGACATCTGGCGACGCTCCGAGATCGGCATGAAGCGCGGGTTCAGGACCGCCTTGTTGATCCAGCCGTAGAGCTTGGGCGCGCCCGGACCGAAGCGCGTGGAGTTCCGGACCATGCCGAGCATCCGCTGCCGCGTGCGGGGGTGCTCGCAGAGCAGCAGGAAGCGCCGCAGCAGGCGGATCGCGAAGTCTTCGGTGGGGTCAAGGCTGTGCATGTCGACTCGATGGTGCCCTAGCCGAAGTGCTTTTCGTCAGCCCACGGGCTGGGTACACCCCGTGGCGCTCACCACAGCCAGCGATCGATCGAGGGGCAGCGGACAGGGCACCACGCGCACGCCGACCGCTCCGCTCGTCCGCGTCGCGGTGCGGACCCGGAACCACTGCACGCCCACCCGGGAGGGTCGGACCTGGTACGCGACCCTGCCGTAGCGGTCGGTCACCTTGCTGCCGATCCGGTGCCATGCCCCGCTCGCTGAGTACTTCACGGACAGGTAGGTCCGGGTCCGTGCGGACGTCCGGGCCGTGAGCCGCACCAGTTGTCCGCGCTGGACGAGGGTCGGTGTGG
>NZ_JBMCZA010000150.1:10690-12094 GCF_048654705.1 Nocardioides sp. CPCC 206348 | reverse complement strand
GGTGCCGCCGCGCGGGCGGGCGTGTTCGTCCGCGCGGAGCTGAAGAGCGTCTTGATCTCGTTCCCGAAGGTGTCAGCGATCAGGTACGGCGTTCCGCTGGTCGTTCGACGAGACGTGACCGCCCAGATGTACCCCACGTTGGCGTTGGTCATCGAGATGAACCAGGGTCCGCCGCTCGCACCGCCGGTCAGCGGGCACGGGATCTTTGCGTCCCCGCCGCTGAAGACCGTCGTGCTGCCGGCGCACTTGCGGACCGTCTCGCCGTCGTACGGCGACTCGGCGGGCCAGCCCCACACACCGACCCGGTCCTCGCGGAGCGGGTAGTTCCAGGCCACGGCGTTGCCGCCGACGACGTTGACGAGGTTCTGCCCAGCGCGCGGCGCCACCTTGATCAGGGCCTGGTCGAACGCCAGGTCCTCGTCCTCGATCCACTGGGTGTGGGTGAAGGCCTGGGTGCCGACCCACCGGCCGTCGGGCGCGGTGCCGTTGGCGTAGCGCGGGACGAACAGGAAGTTCGTGTAGTACTTCCCGGGACAGGTCTGCAGCAGGCCACAGGCCTTCGGCATGCCGCTGTGCGCGCAGTGCGCCGCAGTGATGATCAGGTTCTTCGCCGCGGTGTTCACGGCTGCGGCCGAGCACACTGCGTTGCCCTCGGGCATGGTGAAGAAGAGCTTGCCCACACTGCGCGGCGCGGCCAGCGCGGCCGCCCGGCTGGTCGAGCCAGGCGCTGCGGCGCGGGGCGTGATCAGGTTGCCGACCTCGTCGAGGCCGAGCGGCACCGCCGTCCGCATCCGGTCCTCTGTCCAGTACGCCTCGACACCGGTCGGGTCGAGCGACTGGGTCATGGCCGCGGGAGCCAGTGCCACCGGTCCCTGACGGCCCTCGCTCCGAACGCGTCCCTCGGCGGGTGTCGCCAACAGGAATCCGAGCGCGAGCACGCACCCCATGGCCGCGGCCCACCACCGCACGACAGACGTTCTTGGCACGACGTTTCCCCCCGGTTCCCCCTGGACTACGTGGGAGTAACGCTCGGGCGGGTGCTCAGGTCACGAGTCGGTGGTGCGGTATCGACCCTTGAAGTAGAGAAGGGGCTCGGCTTCGGCCGCGTCGGCGGTGTTGGTCTCGAGGTGCTCGACCTTTCCGATCACGACGTAGTGGTCGCCGCCCTCGTAGACCGCATGGATCGTGCAGTCGAGGTGCGCCAGCGCTCCGCCGATGACCGGCGATCCGGTCGCCGCGCCAGGCGTCCAGTCGATGCCGGCGAACTTGTCGGCACCCTTCGTGGCCATCTGGCCCGAGACGTGCTCCTGGTCGGCGGCGAGGAAATTGACGCAGAAGCGGCCCGAGCGCTGGATCAGCGGCCACGCACGCGATGAACGCGCCGGGACGAACATGACCAGCGGC